>JBBRSI010000016.1:0-39989 GCA_038245585.1 Chitinophagales bacterium | reverse complement strand
TAAACATGGCATGGGATCTTATAATATGATAAAAAAAGATTTTAGTATAGAGCAAATGAAAGATAAATTCAAAGAAATTTACCTTTCAGAAGCAAAAGAACCTTCTACTGCCTTATTATTTGACATAAGCTGAAAAATCCTTATGCTCCTTTTTATATAAACTTTCTGTTGATAAAGTTTTAAAATATGCATATGTTTTTTCAAGTCCTTCTTTCCTGTCTACTTTTGGTTCCCAGTTTAATAATTCACGGGCTTTCGAAATGTCCGGTTGCCGCTGTTTTGGATCATCAGTAGGCAAAGGTTTATAGATAATTTTTTGATTCGCACCTGTCAATGCTAATATTTCTTCTGCAAAATCCCTGATCGTTATTTCATTGGGATTTCCAATATTTACAGGGTATGCATAATCGCTCAGAAGTAGCCTGTAAATTCCTTCAATTAAATCATCCATATAGCAAAATGACCGGGTTTGACTGCCATCTCCGAAAACAGTCAAATCTTCGCCCCTTAAAGCTTGTCCGATAAATGCAGGCAAAACTCGACCGTCATTCAAACGCATTCTTGGTCCATAAGTATTAAAAATACGTACGATCCTGGTTTCTACACCATGATAAGTATGATATGCCATTGTGATTGCTTCCTGGTATCTTTTTGCTTCATCATATACACCACGAGGGCCGATGGGGTTTACATTCCCCCAATAATTTTCGGTTTGCGGATGTACCGTTGGGTCACCATAAACTTCCGAAGTGGATGCGACTAGTATACGTGCATTTTTATCTTTAGCCAGACCGAGCAGGTTATGGGTTCCCATAGCACCTACTTTCAACGTTTGAATAGGTATTTTTAAATAATCAATAGGGCTGGCCGGTGAAGCAAAATGAAGTATATAATCCAATTCCCCTGATATATGTACAAACCTTGTGATATCATGGTGATGAAACTCAAACTGGGGTAATGGAAACAAGTGCTCAATATTTTGCAAATCACCGGTAATAAGATTATCCATGCCAATCACCTGGTAGCCTTCCTTTATAAACCTGTCACAAAGGTGCGAGCCTAAAAATCCAGCAGCACCCGTTATTAAAACTCTTTTACTCATTTTCAATTTTTTATGGGATTATAACCAATAGAATAATAATCAAATCCTTTTCCTTGCATTTCTGCAGCATTATAAATATTTCGCCCGTCAAATACTACTTTTTGTCTTAAATTTAAAATAACCTCGTCCCAGTCAGGTAAGCGGAATTCTGCCCATTCAGTTATCAACAAAATAGCATCTGCACCTTTTACTGCTTCCAGTGCATCCGCACAATAGGTAATTGTATTTCCCAATTCATGTTTTGCTTCTTCAATGGAAACAGGATCATAAGCCTGAACCTTTGCACCAGCATTCAATAAGGCTTCAATTAAGACTAATGACGGAGCTTCCCGCATATCATCTGTATTCGGTTTGAACGACAATCCCCAGAAAGCGAAAGTTTTACCCTTCAGATCATTTAAAAAATGCCTGTTTATTTTTTTAAATAAAACTGTTTTTTGATCATTGTTTACAGATTCAACCGCATTCAATATCCTTAAATCATAATTATATGCTTTACCGGTACGGATCAATGCTTTCACATCCTTCGGAAAACAACTTCCTCCATAACCAATTCCTGGATATATAAATTTATTCCCGATCCGAGCATCCGAGCCGATGCCTTTTCTTACTTCATTTACATTCGCCCCAACAAGTTCACAAAGGTTCGCAATATCATTCATAAATGAAATCTTAGTCGCCAACATTGCATTTGCCGCATACTTCGTCATTTCGGCAGAAGGAATATCCATAAAAAATAATGGGTGGCCATTGAGCACGAATGGTTCATATAAATGTGTAAGCAAGTCTTTTGCTTTATCTGATTCTACACCAATCACAATTCGGTCCGGCTTCAGAAAATCTTCAATGGCTGCACCTTCCTTTAAGAATTCAGGATTTGATGCTACATCAAATTGCAAATCTGAATGCCGGTTTCCTAACTCCCTTTGAATTGCTAATTTAACTTTGGATGCAGTGCCCACAGGAACAGTACTTTTTGTTACTACTACAAGGTATTTATTCATGTGTCTACCAATGGTTTCAGCCACTTTTAATACATATTGTAAATCCGCGCTCCCATCTTCCCCGGGAGGTGTACCAACAGCGATAAATGCAACCTCGGCACCAACGATGGCTTCTTCCAGTTTTGTACTAAACCGAAGCCGGTTTTTTTTAGCATTTCTAACAACGATATCCTCAAGGCCAGGTTCATAAATAGGTAAAATACCATTTTTAAGATCCTCAATCTTTTTTTCATTTACATCTACGCAGGTAACTTCAGTTCCAACTTCAGACAAACAGGCGCCGGTTACCAAACCTACATAGCCAGTACCAATAACAACAATTTTCATCTTTTGTTCTTTTTATTTCTTTCTTGTAAAAATCTTTATCCTTTTTTAATAAGGGGCGCAAATTAATATTAATCCTGCATTTTCCAATTATCAAAAGATTTATTCAGCATTTTTTCTAAAGTGACAATGTCATTTTTGAAAATCTCGTAGGAAAAAATCCGGTCACTTTCTGTCATTTTGGTTTTTTCCTGTGTTACTTTAACAGCTGAAATAATCTTTTCTTTCATGCTGGAAGGAAATATTTTACCGGCTTTTAGAACCGCTTCCTTGCCGAATATATTAAATAAAAATTTTAGCCTGTTCTTATTGTGTTTGTTTTTTACTGTATCACTTATACAATTAAATGTATTATCCACACCCAGGAAAGTGAAAATTGTTTTCATCACTGCATCTGCATCCTTTTTAATTTCATCCAGGGTGATCATTTGAATATTTTCTTCAGGAAAATATTTTTGATAGGCCTTTAATTGCTCACTATACAAGCCGCCTTCAATATAGGTCCGTAGCGAAATTTCATTTCTCTTACCAAGGCCTGTCTGATCTTCCAGCCACGCTTCTGAAATATCACCTGAAAAAAAATCAATTCGATCACGTTGTTCCAAATTTTCTTCCATTGCATTTCTAAAACTTAATTTTTCATTGCCTTTTGCGCTGCGCATCAACCAGCCGGAATAAGCGCGTTCTACCGGATCACGGAATGTGAAAATTAGCTTTGCATTCGGAAGATACTCATAAATACGCCTGGCCACAAAAGGTAAAAATGCATAAGTCGGAGTTGCCTCGCCTTTGCAAATTCCTGTGGTTGCTCCTTCAAAATATTTTTCATAAAAAGAAATCCCTTTATTATAGTCAAGATCAAAAAAACGGGTTTCTTTTTTTTCAGACATAAAAATTTCCGGATGCTGGCCTAAATAATAATGAAGTGAAGTAGATGCCGTTTTGGGTGGACCCAACACAAAAAAATCCGGTAATGATTTATTTTTCCCCATACTAATTATCTTTTAATTAAAATACAATTTACAATATTTTGCTGCACATTTTTCCATGCTGTATTCATTTTGAAATAACTCCCTGCAAGCAATTTTCCGGGTATCAATTTCATCCTGTGTAAGGTCTATAAATTTTTTCAAAGCATCAACAAATGAAGATTTAGAAACTTCATCTGACAAAAATCCAATTTTTTCATTCACAACATCCTTCACGCCTCCTACGGCTGTACAAACAGGTATAAGGCCAATAGATAAACTCTCCAATAAACTGATGGGAAGTCCTTCATAAATAGAAGATAACACAAAAGCATTTGCCTGTAAAAGATAATCGCCAATATTATCCACCTTCCCAAGAAAATGCACATTTGGTGGCTTAATAGTAAGCAATTGATCATATAAAGGCTGATCCGCAGGCAGGCAATCTCCTAAAATAACTGCGATCGTATTTTTACCTTCGGCATTTAATACTGCCATACTTTCCAGCAACAATTTTTGATTCTTTTGTTTTGTTATCCTGGCAACATTAATAAAAACAATTGTTTCCGGGTTTGTCTTTAAAGATGCGATTTTTCCCCGGGCCTTCTGCAAAAGCGGGGAAGATGAAACAGGTACTGAACCATTATGAATCAATGCATTTGCTCCATTACCATATATTTCCTTTGCAGTAATTAGAACCTCGTCTGAAATGCTTACCGGAATAATATATTGCTTCCGGAAATAATTTTGATATAACTGTCGCACGATCCACCAGCTTTCCTTTTTTGCAAGATTGTGCAGTGTATGTATGCGTTTTATATTTTGCTTTAATTTTTTGAAAGCATACAAACTATAATACAAAGTATGCATATGTGTATGTACAACATCAGGTTGAATTTTTTCTAAAGCCTTGTACAATTTTCCTGGAATAGAAATGTCAGGTCCGCTTTTTTTACCCAAAGAAATAAACTGCACTTTTTCATCGATCCTGGATAATGGCAACATGCCTTCCGCATGATCATACATACTAATCAAAGTAACAGAATGATCTGGATTTTTCGCCAGTTCATTACTCAACTGAATACAAAAAACTTCTGCACCACCAAAACTGAGCCTGGGTATTAATTGTACAATTTTCTTTTTCATGATCGGTGCTTATTCTCTTCAGGCAGTTGCAGCCATTCAGTATAATAATTCGTGCCTAATAATTGATCCAGCGCTGTTACATCAGCTTTATATTGCTCTACCAAAAAGTTTCTTATTGAATCGGGCAAAACTTCTTTTTGAGGTGTTACTTTTTGCTCACCTGTTTTAACAACCGTATTTTTTTCAAACATTTTACGTTTCAGCAGGTTTCTTTTTTTGGCCGGCATCCAGGAATTCACCAAATATTTCATCATCCATTTTTTGAAGCCACTATTTTTTACCAGTTGTTTTTGAAACCATTTATTCTTCACCTCACCCGTAATATTTTTTGAAGAAAAGTCAGGCTGAAAACCAGTATCAATTTTTAAAAATGAATACGTTTTTTGTATCACTTCGGCAGGATTTTTTTTCATCCTTTCAAAATCAATAATAAATATATTTTCCCTGTCAAAATTTCGAAAACATTCACTCAGTTGCTGATGATAAAAGCCATGTTCTATATACGTAAAATCATTGTTGTCTTTGGTAAATGGAAAATTATTATCGGGCTTGTAAATTAGTGCTTCTTCAATAGGCCTTTTTTCGCGAAACATTTTTTTAAAATAATAATAAGATGAAATTGCCCTTTCAATTGGGTTTCGCAGTACTATAATTATTTTACTTTCAGGCGCATCTCTTTTTATATCATTTAACATAGACGGGTAAAAAATATAATTTACGGCAGACTGAAGCACAATGTTTTCACCAGAATAAAAACTGACCTGCTCTTTATGGAGCCTTTGAATTATTTCATCTTTATTTTTATATAAGCCAAATAAATGGATATCCTTCAAAGATTGATAACTGTATATTTCCGGATGTTGGGACAGCCAGTTATCCACCGAAGTAGTCCCTGCTTTTTGTACACCTATCAAAAATGTATTTGGAAAAGCTACTGTCAATATTCAATTTTTTATTCCCAAAAATAATGAATAAAAAAAAGCGCTTTGCTTTCAAATACAAAACGCTTTTATTATTTTTTAATATAGTTAATCGTTGATCATTCCCGCTGCCAGTGTCTCATTTGTAGTGTCATCTATTAAAATGACAGACCCGGTTGAACGGTTTTTGCGGTATGCATCATACGCGATCTGGTGTGTGGTACGTAACCGTACACGCACAATATCATTCATCTTAATTTCTTTGTCTTCTTCATTGCGATGCAATGTATTTACATCCATTTTATACACCACTTCTTTAATGATTGCTTTTACTTCTTTGGTATTATGACGTAAAAAATATTTTGCGCCCGGGACGGCAGGTTTCGCATTGAGCCAGCACATCATAATATCTAAATCCTGGGTGATTTCAGGTTTATTGTTTTCCTTGACAATCATATCACCACGGCTGATATCAATGTCATCAACCAAAGTAATAGAAACTGACATCGGTGGGTACGCTTCTTCTAATGGCCCGGCGCTGGTATCTATTGCTGCTATGGTAGATGTGAGGCCGGAAGGCAGCACAACAATCTTATCGCCTGGTCTGAAGATTCCTCCGTCTACCCTGCCGGCATAACCACGGTAATCATGGTATTCTTCTGAATGCGGGCGAATAACTGTCTGTACCGGGAACCTTGCATCAATATGGTTATAATCACTTGCAATGTGAATGGTTTCAAGTGTGTTCAATAAAGTTGCACCCTGGTACCAATCCATATTTTCGGACCTGTTTACAACATTGTCACCCGCCAGCGCGCTTATTGGAATAAAGCGAATATCATTCACATCCAGTTTGCTGGAAAATTCAGTATAATCTTCGACAATTTTATTAAAAGTTTCTTCTGCATATTCTACAAGATCCATTTTATTCACACACACAATAAGGTGTGGTATTTGTAAAAGTGATGCAATATATGAATGCCGGCAGGTTTGTTCCATCACTCCATGACGGGCATCAATCAGGATCAATGCGAGGTTAGCAGTAGACGCACCTGTAACCATATTTCGGGTATATTGAATATGACCTGGTGTATCGGCGATAATAAATTTTCTTTTCGGAGTTGCAAAATAGCGATAAGCTACATCAATAGTAATGCCCTGCTCCCGCTCAGACCGTAACCCATCTGTAAGCAATGAAAGGTCAATATGCTCAAGACCTTTTCTTTCACTGGAGCTTCTTACAGCCTCTAATTGATCTTCAAAAATAGATTTAGAATCGTATAATAAACGGCCAATGAGAGTGCTTTTTCCATCATCCACACTTCCCGCTGTTGTAAAACGCAATAGTTCCATGTTATAATTTTTTATTGAATGATTGTATGCTGATTTTCTAAAAATAACCTTGTTTTTTCCTGTCTTCCATTGATGTATCTGATCTTTTATCATCACTTCTGTTACCTCGTTCTGTACTACGGATAGCGGATACTTCCATAACAACTTTCTCAATAGTATCTGCATCGGATTCAATACCTCCAGTGATTGTAATATCCCCTAATGTACGAAAACGGATCACCCTTTTTTCAATAGTTTCACCTTCCCGTAATACCATGTATTCACAATTGGGCAAATACGTTTGATCTCTATAAACTACTTCTCTTTCATGCGCATAATAGAGCGAAGGAATCGCAATATTTTCCTGCATAATATAATTCCATACATCCATTTCCGTCCAGTTACTTATTGGAAAAACACGGAAATGTTCGCCCATACTTTTACGGCCATTAAAAACATTCCAAAGTTCCGGGCGCTGGTTTTTAGGATCCCATTGGCCAAATTCATCTCTATGTGAAAAGAATCTTTCTTTAGCGCGGGCTTTCTCTTCATCACGCCTTGCACCACCAATTGCAGCATCAATTTTATTGGATTCAATACAATCGAGTAAAGTCACGATCTGCAGTGCATTACGGCTGGCATTAATACCTTTTTCTTCCTTGGCCCGGCCTTTATTGATTGAATCCTGTACAGAGCCGACGAGTAATTGGACGCCGAGTTCTTTCACTAATTTATCTCTGAAATTCATGGTTTCCGGAAAATTATGCCCGGTATCAATATGAATCAATGGCATAGGAATCTTAGCGGGCCAAAATGCTTTTTGAGCAAGATGTGTTACCACTATCGAATCTTTTCCGCCGGAAAATAAAATTGCAGGTCTGTCGAACTGGGCTGCTACTTCGCGCAATACAAAAATTGCTTCTGCCTCAAGTTCCTGTAGATGGTCTAAATAATATTTATGCATAAAATAAAAATTACAGTTTTAATTTTGATGTAATATAACTAACCACTTTTAGTGTGGATTCTTTAATACTTTCTTCATGGGTACGAATATGGATATCGGGATTTTCCGGTGCTTCAAAAGGAGAGCTGATACCAGTGAAATTGCTGATTTCTCCTGCTCTTGCTTTTTTATACAATCCTTTCACATCCCTTTGTTCACAAACTTCAACGGGTGCATCTACAAAAATCTCGTAAAATTGATCACCCATTAAGCCTTTTAATATTTCCCGGTCTTTCTTGAAAGGAGAAACAAATGCGGCTAATGCAACAATCCCGGCATCACAAAATAATTTGGCAACTTCTCCAATTCGGCGAATATTTTCATTTCGCCCGGATTCAGAAAAATCAAGGTCTTTATTAATACCATTGCGAATATTATCTCCATCTAAGATATAGGTATGAAATCCTTCTGCAAAAAGCGCTTGCTCAACCGCATTGGCAATGGTGCTTTTTCCAGAACCGGAGAGACCAGTAAACCACAGACACGCAGCCTTATGACCCTGGCGTGATTCTTTATCAGCCTCTCCTAATTTATAGTTATGTGGGATGATGTGTAGTTTTTCCTGCATGTTTTAAAAATTATGTTTACTAATAGTATTATACCCTTTCAACGACAAACCATGGGTTTAGTAAATTTTCTTTATTATATGCAAGATCATCATTCGTCTTATAATCATACACTCTGCAACCTGAAAATTTTGCAACAGCATGGCCGGCTGCTGTATCCCATTCCATGGTAGGAGCTAGCCTTGGATAAACCTGCGCTTTCCCTTCTGCTACCAGGCATAATTTGAGGGAACTTCCGGCACTGATCAATTCAACCTCTCCATATTTCTTTTTCCTGCTTTCGATAAATGCATCCGTTTCTGGTGTATTGTGTGACCGGCTGGCTACTACTGTATATTGTGTTGGCATTTGAGCTACTGGTATTACTTTACTCTTTGACAATTGAAGATCAATCTCAAAAGTTGCAGCTCCTGCCGGAATATTAGCCATAAAGCTTCCGGCTTCTTCAGTACCATAATATAAAGTTCCTAAAACCGGAACATATACCACACCCAAAACCGGGATACCGTTTTTAATCATTGCAATATTGACCGTAAATTCGCCATTCTTTTTAATAAATTCTTTAGTGCCATCTAATGGATCAATCAGCCAAAAAGTTTCCCAGCCTTTCCTTTCCTCGTAGGATAATAATTTCCCTTCTTCGCTTAATATAGGCAAGCCGGTTCCGGCTAATGCATCTTTGATTACATTGTGGGAGGTTTTATCTGCCTGCGTTAATGGCGAATTATCAGATTTCGTTTCAACTATAAAATCCTGATTGTAAACATTCAGTATGGCTTTTCCTGCTTCAATGGAGGCATAAATTGCCTTTTTCAACAATTCCTTCATGTGTTTTTATAAATTAATCCTGGAATACAATTTCAGGGGCGCAAGATAGTGAATTTCCAAATGCTTTCAGCAGTTGTCATTCTCAAAATTGAAAAATCATTTTACTGTTACTTCTTTTCCCTTTTCTTTACGAGCTTTCAGGAGCATATCGTATAACTCTAAGGTCTTATTGACCTGGTTTTTTAAAGAATAATTTTTTAAGACAAACTCATGTGCTTTTTTACTTTGCTCTGCAAAATCTACATAGTTTTCAGCTAAAGAAATTATATCATCAGCAATTTTTTCTGCATCAAAATCATCAAATTTATAACCGAATCCATCAAACTCCAATTGTTTAATACCACCTACATTACTCACTACGGGCACACAACCACTAGACATTGCTTCTAATAAAGAAAGCGGTAAGCCTTCAAAATCACTGGTCATTAAAAAAATATCCATGCGGCGAAAAGAGGCCACCGTATCATGAAGCTGCCCGGGCATTTCAATCACTTCTGTAAGCTCTTTTGTTTTTACCATTTCCTTAATTTTCTCCTCCTCATAATCTGCACCGATCAGTAAAAAACAAATCTTATCAGACTTTTTATGTACGGCTTCTGCCACTTCAACCCAACGGTCAATTCGTTTTTGGCGGCGAAACATTGCGACAAGACCTACGACCAGCTTACGGGAACCATCCGGCGTCTTTTGTTGAAACTCAAATTTATCTGTATTGATTCCATTGATAAGTGCAATGTGATTGTTGGTTTTATAAAACCAACTTTTTTGTACTTTTTCCAATGTATAAAACACTTCATACCCGCATGAAATAATACTATCATACATACCATAAGTGAGCCCATTCATATAATAATGCAGCCGATGATGATGAGTGAACAAGTTATGTTCTGTATAGATAAAAATAGTTTTGGGGCAAAGTTTTTTTGCAAAAGCAACAAGCCAGCCCATCAATGGTAAATGCACATGAACAATTTCATATTTATTTTTCCGTATCAGGCTAAGCATTTTAATATATTCAAAGGGAAATTTGCCTGAATAAATATCGAAGGAATAAATATTGTTCACCAGGCCATCAATTTGAGGCAGCAATTCCAGGCGCCTGCTATTTCCAATAATCAAATCAGAATCCAGGCGTTCCCGAAATCCTTCACTATGAAATAATTCGCGTAATAATACTTCCGCACCACCGTAATTAAATTGGCTGATTACGTGTGCGATTTTAATTTTTCCATTCATGTTTTCTTAGGTGTTTAGTGTAATTAACCGGGGTTCCTGTAAAGCATGTGGTGGTAATTGCCGGACTTTGAAAAATTTTACTTTACCGGTTTCCCATAATATACTGATTGTAAAAATGAGGACTGAATTGTACCATAATGTAGAATCCCAGACACGGCTGGTAAATAATCCTGCAAACTGTGAAACATAATATGCCAGGGTTGGCACAGCCAGGATTAACTGGTTTGTGCGGATCGCATATTTTAAATTCTGATATCCCCGGTAAAAAACTGCCCAGATGAACATTAAATAAAATATAGTGCCCAGAATTCCATATTCCACCAGGAACTCCAAGATTGTATTATGCATAATATGGCCCGAAACTTCTGGTGCATACAATGTTACTGCGTAAACTGAAGCCGTCTCATCTCCTCCGAAACCAAGCAATGGCTGGTGTGCAATAGCTTCAATGCCGGAATACCAGAAATCAGTCCTGCCTGTGCTTAATCCAGCAATACCACCTTGTTCTTCCTGGAATAATGCACGCTGAATAGTTGCCGAATCCTGTAACAAGTACAAAGCAACTCCCGCACCAACAATACCCAAAATAATCATCGCAGTCTTCAAATCTGTACTCCTGTTCCATAAAGTGAGATAAGCACAAGCGGCTACCATTAAGAAAAAGCAAAGAAATCCATTTTTTGAGCCTATTTGCATCACTACATACAGTGTTCCAACTATTGATATAAGTGCAATTACCTTCAATAAAAAATTCTTCTTCTTATCAAAGAAAATAATAAATGAAAATGGCAGAAGGGTTGATAAATTTCCCCCCATAATACCGTGATGTGCCATACCAAAGACAGACATATCAAATCGTCCAACACCAGGGTTAACAACAATATACACTGCTACAATCAGCAGGATGAAGGGGGCCAAAGTTTTTAAAAGATTCAGGGCGATTAAAAATCTCGGTTTAAGATAGTTGATACTCCATTTTAGTAATAACCAGAAGAAGAATATTTTAATCATTTTTAAAATTACCCTCATCCATGCCGGTGATGCGATCTGGGGTACCTGCGGGTGCATCAACAAAACAATGTAACCAATCGCGACAATAACACCAAGCCATATGAATAACATGGTCAGCTTAAATGGAACTTTCTTTTTAGCTTTTTGGATCAGGTCATAAATGATAATGGGTGTAAGCAGGGCAATAGCTATACTTTCAGCCATACTTGATTGTGATACACCAGCATCCTTCGTAGTGGTCACAAGCGAATTCGTAGTTAAAGCACCTTCCACAATTGGTATGATAAGCAACAATGGCAACAAATAATCCCTGTTGAATAGAATAATTGGAATTGTAACAATCAGCAGAGGAATACCGGAACCAAGAATTGTAGACAACGCAACACTGAGCAGGAAGAAGAATATTCCCAGCCAGAATTTTATCTGCTTCCCCGAAATTTGGAATGAAGGCATAAATAACTTTTTATTTTTTCAAAAAAATAAATATAATTAAACACCAGCTTTCTGCTTCGGCCGCCAGTGTGATAAATCAGTATTTAACAATTTTTCTAACTTTTCCACATCTTCTTTAAATATGTCCCAAACAAAAAGCCGGTCTTCTATGGTCAATTTTGCGGGCTCCTTTTCCCGCATAGCAACCTTCATTTTATTTTTGATAAAATCAGGCATTTTTTCCGCTATCCGTTGCGTTCCTTTTACGCCAAAAATCTTATTGGCAAATTTATTGGCCGATCTGCTGAAATTAAAATTGACAATTTCCTTGTTTGGCACAATGAATTTTTCATCCACCTGCAAAAAACGAAATAAGTCACTCATAGTTTCATCAAACTTATTTATAAGATCTTCGGCAAAAGTAATTTTTATCTGGTCATTTTCAAATCTTTGACCATAAGATTCTAACATTTCCGTGTACATACCGGCCTGGATGTATGTACGCAACCTCGTAGCATCATCAGCATAATTTTCATGGCTTTTTTTCCAACGTTCAGCGCCTTCCTTCCCTTCCAATGATATATTTCCGCTTTTAAGTTGGGTTATATTTATTTCAATAGCTTCCCTGAAAGATTTTGTTTCAGTACCACGACCATGTTGCATGCGCCAACTTGAAAATGCTCTGTCTACGGGATTTCTAAAACAAAAGATTAAGCGGATATCTGGGTAGTGTTCTTTTATCCTGTCTGCAACGAATGGAAGAAATGAATAACTTGGCGTAGTTTCACCAATTGCTTTCTCATGTACAGCTTCCTCAAAAAAAGTTTCATAATAAGCCATCCCTTCTTCATAATGCAAACTAAAAAAGCGGGTTTCTTTTATTTTAGATGTATAAATATCCGGGTGTTGCCCCAGGTAATAATGCAATGAACTGGAAGAGCATTTTGGTGGTCCAGCCACAATAAAATTTGGATGCATGTCTAGTAAATTATTTTCTTATTGTATAAATTCGGCATAGCCATTTTCCACGGCCCATTGTTTTACTTCTTCAAAATTATCAATCATATTTTCCAGGGACGACGAATTCAATCTTTCAGTAGCCGGTTGTATTTTATCTCGCGAAACTTCCAGGAAATCAAATACCTTCCCTGTCATTTCATCCCAATTCACAAAGTCTGCATAATCAATTTCCAGGGTATCCATCCCGGTTGAAACTGATTCCAGTTTTTTTGCCCAGCTATCGGTTTCCTTCATTTTTTCCGACAAAAATTGCAAACTTACGTGTAATTTTTTACTTGCATTTTTAGCTGCACCGGGTTCATTATGGTATACCCCGCTTTCCCGGGCTTTCATATCGGAAAGTACATTTCTCAAAAGATTTTTGCGTGTCAGCAAAATCACTTTTATATTATTTTTTTTCAAATAACCCATAATCCCCGGCATATATAAAATATGCTGATACATCATTTTAAAACCAACCGCTTTATAACCTGACTTTTGATGATTATAAAAACTATTCATAAAATGCCCAAGGTGCATCAGGACATTTGGGAAGTTAATTAAATAATTTATTTTATTCCCGAACGCTTTTATCTTCCAAAAAGGAAACTGGCACTCAGTATGATAAATTTTACCCGGGAAATAAAACAGTTCACCCGCACAAAAAATCTGTGAATGCATGTCAAGCGTTTTTACTAAAACCGTAGAACCTGAACGGGGTAATGTTATGATCACAAATTTTTTCAAATCACTTTGCATACTAAATCGTTTCATTTAAAGGCATCTCCGCATTCTTATTTCTCTTTCCCTTTTTTCCACCCTTATTCTTGATCATTTTCATCATTTGTTCCCGAACAGGAGCAAAATCTTTTCCTAACAGTTTTGGTTTTTTGAAAAATGCGTAACCAAAAAATATTCCCAATAATACGCAAAGAACAGAAAATGCAATGATCTCATCGTGTACCAACATTAACAAGAGGTAATATATAATAAATGCAGGAGGGACCATAAATAATGACAATAAAAGTCCATTGCCAAAAGGATTGATTAACAGTTTTTGCCATTGGGTTTTAAAAACCCTGTTGCGAATTGTCAGGATCATTGAAAGATAATTCTGCATAGACGCAAGTGTAATACCCCAGCACATTCCCGGCAGTCCCCAATAATGCCCCACCCAAATGCCAATAGCAAGGGCAATTAAATATTGAAATTTCCTGTTTGCATTTTTATAAATCAAATTCCGAACACGCATGAGTGCATCTGCGACCTTTGTTGAAATACGAAATGGTAATGAGAGAAGTAATATTTGCATGGGTAAAATAGCTTCTTCCCAATGATGGCCCAGTAATATATATACAATAGGTCTTGCGAAAACAATTGAAAAAAAGCTGATTGGCAAAAGCATTGAATTGGAAAATGAAAGGCCTTTATAGAAAAACCTGAATAATACATTATCTTCATCACCAATTTTCACCATAGAAGGAACCATCAATTTTTGCACCATATCTCCCAGGTATCTTACCGGTAAACTCGTGATCCTGTATGCACGGTCAAAAACACCAAGCACATTGATGGGTACTAATTTTCCTATAAATAATGTCACACCAAAATTATTCATGTAATTATTGATCCTTACCAATGTAAGGCCCATGCCATAATTAAACAGGTCTTTCCAGTGTCTTAAAGTAGAACCAACTTTTACAGGCAACGGTTCATAAAACCAAACCATAATACTTTTCGCGAAAAAATAAAAGAGTAATGACCAGATCATTGCCCAAACACCAAACCCATAAATTCCCATAATCACACCCAGCACATTACTGGCCAGCATACTCATGCCATCACAAATAAAAATTTCTTTAAATCGAAAATCTTTTTGAAGGAGGTTCATGGATGAAGAACCAAATGAAAGAAAAAAGAATAAGAGTCCCACTACACGCAGGATTAATGTAAGGGATGGTTCTTTATAATATTCAGCAATATAAGGTGAAGTAATATAAAAAAGAATATACATTACAAAGGCTATGAGTAAACTAAAAAACAATGCTGCGTTTTTATGTTGCGGTTCCACAACCCTTCTCTGTAACAATGCATCACCCATGCCGGCTTCTGATATAGATGTAACAAAATTGAGAAATGCATTTGCGATAGCGAATATACCAAATGCAGCTTTTGAAACATACCTGGCCATGACTGCATAAAAAATAAATTGCGAGGCAACAATCACAATTACATTCAATAATTGCCACATTCCTGATTTTACTAAGACATTCTTGTTTGGCATAATCAGGTTTTATTAAAAAATTTACCGGCCAGATTTTTAGCATTATGATTGTCAAAATATTTTTTCCATGATTCATCCAGCATGATCTCCCTTTTCTCAAAACGTTTTGGTGTGCCGCCTAAGGTATGATCATTTATAAGTTCCATGTATTTGGGCGTATCAAATGGTTGCATACCGGTAAATAAAAATATTTGCTCTAATGCTTCGCCGGTTTTTCCTGCCAGGTCTTCATAGCGAATAGAAATGGCGTCCTTCTTTGAAATAAATTTTAATACGCCAAGAGTAACCTTTTTATATACCCAGGCTTTATACAAATCCCTGAATGATAATTTTATTTCTTTCCTCCCTTTACTCTTTTTTTTAGAAAATGCAATACCACGAATATCTCTGGTCAAAAAAATAAATTTAATGGAAACTTTCTTTTTTCTTTGATGCAAGGCCAATGCCTGGATGGGCAATTTTGTTGAATCAATGATAAAATTTTTTCCGGTTAATTCTGAAGCTGCCTCATAAACAGCGAACACATTTTTTATAATTTCTTCCGAATTTTTGGAGCTAATTTTTTGATGAATTTTATTTTTGAATAACTGCGGAAATATACCAAACAACAAGGAATTTAAAGAAGTATAGGGCCAGTTGATTTTTGTATCAAATGTATTTGACTGATCGCCATTAAATGCTTTTTGTAAAACAGGTGCCCAAAACGGGCAATTGGAAAGCGCTTCCCCACAAGAACAATTCCAGCCCCACTTTTCACCCGGGCCTTCTTTCAATACATGGTTTTTAAGCATGGCTACTTCACCCAAGGAAACTGCTTCATTTGATTTGGATAAAATATTCTCCAGCAAAGTGGAACCTGATCTTTTATCAGCAATAATATATAATATCGTTGGAGCTTTTACCATGATAAAATAAGCGGACTTCAGGCAGAAAAATCAAAATGGCCGGTTAATATCTGGTCCATTGTATTTTTTTCCTTGATCATTTCCGGGTCATTGGAAAGTTGATTCTTGTTTTGGTTATAAATTTTATTTTCTTTTAAATATTTTTCTATTTGTAAAGAAGGCGCCAAACCTGAAAATGATAAAATATCTCCTATAATTTTTTCTGGCATTTGCACAAAATCTTCATAAGCCACGGTCATACAGAGAACCTGGTGTTGTATGATTTCTGCATTCGTCTTTTCCTGGATTTTTTTGTATTGCAGGGCTGCCAGTAACCATGGATGATCTGTATGAGAATTGGCCCAGACTTCTTCTTCTTTCGTATATGCGCCCTGCCACCAGAGTTGGTGGGCACCTTTATCCTGCCAGAAATCCACTTTTAACCAGGATTGAATGGTATAATAAGGATCTCGAACAATATTGATGAAAATAGCATCCGGGAAAATACTTTTCAAATACCCAATTCTTGAAGGGCCGGTAATTTTAAAGGTCAGCCTGTTGCGGGACTGGTTTGCAACCATTTTTCTAAAAAAAGAATGAATCTTACCGGCTTCTTCCAAAGTTGCTCTTTCATTTAATAAAAACCCCCTTGAAAAATCGATCCTGTTCCCGGTAATCTGTTCCCAGAAATCGTAAGCTTCCACGGGTTTGAAAATAAGTTTATTGAAAATTGAAACCTTGTTTAATTGTGGTTTCTGACCATAAATATGCCAGTATTTATTTTCAAAAAAGCGTCGCAGGTAATTCACAGAAGTTGATGCCGGAAATTTATCCTGATAATTTGAAGGCCACGCAAGTTGTTCATGACGAAAAATAATTTCAGATATAACAGTTGAACCCGATCTGCCGGAGCCTATAAAAACCAAAGGCTTCGCAAGTGTTTTCATTTGCTTAATTATTTTTCCTTTACATACTTGTTTAGGTTATCTGAAATATGGCAAGCATAATTATAGGATTATCCAGTTTAATTTTTTGAAAACATTCTTTTCAAAAGAGATTTACTTTTTTTCTCTTCATAATAACCATAACCATATCCTTTTCCATAACCGTAGCCATATCCATAATTATAACCTGCAATTTTTTTCACATCATTTAGAATGATGTTCAAACGCTTCAGGCGGTTATTCATATACAATTCTTCCACCAGTTTAATCTGGCGTTTAAATGTGTATTTCTGGCGGATTACATAAAAATTCAAATCAGTAAACTGCCCAATGATCAAAGCATCTGTTACAAGACCTACAGGAGGAGCATCAACAATTATATAGTCAAAATTTTCACGCAGGTATTCAAAGAGTGTTTTAACCTTTGGATTTGTAATTAATTCAGACGGATTTGGAGGAATTGTACCCGAGCTAACAAGAAAACAGTTCTCATGTACATTTGTTGTTTTAATAATGGAACTTACGGGCACATTTGTAACAATAAAGTTGGTCATTCCATTCTCATTGCTGATACCAAGTGCTGAAGACACTTTTGGCTTACGGAGGTCCATTTCTACAATCACTACCTTTTTCCCTGAAATGGCCAAAACACTGCCAAGGTTTATGGCTATAAAAGTTTTTCCTTCTCCACTCATACTGGATGTCATCATCACTACTTTATCTTCGGCAGCAGTCATTAAATACTGCATGTTTGTCCTTAATGTGCGGAATTGTTCAGAAATGGCAGTCCTGGAATCACGGGAAACGGCGATCACTTCATCTGTTTTATTATGATTGATCTCCGCAACAACAGGCACACTTGTTTCATTGCTGATATCTGCGGGCGTTAATACCTTATTATTCAACAATTCCTTAAAGAATAAAACGGCTGATGGAATGAGGCATCCCAAAACGAAAGCAGATAAATATAAAATCAGACCGCTAGGCCAATAAGGTAAAGGGTCGGCTTGAGGCGCATCAATAATACGTATTGGTGAAATATTATTATAACGCGAAACTTCAGTTTGCTCTTTTGTTTGCAAAAGATAAGTATATAATCCTTGCAAAACTGCCTGCTGACGTGCATAATCCAAAGAAATCCTTTGCTGTGTCGGCACTTTTTGAACGGAATTATCAACGAGGTTATTTCTTCTTCTAAGATCTTCCTGGTTGACTTTCAATCCATTAATAAATGTTTTCATTATTTTCAACAAGTCACTCCTTTGCTGAGAAAGCTGGATATCGATACTTTTAATTGCTGGATTATCTTCTGTTAGATTTAATAATGATTTTTGCCTGTCAAGTTGCATTGAATTATACCTTTCAAGTAATGAAACAAAAGCAGGATCAGAAATAGGTGCCGTAGTTGGCATAATCCTTTCATTATTATTATTATCAGTCAGATAATTTATAAGATCCTGGACAACGCGTATTTGAACGTCCTGTTGAGAAACCAGGTTTTGAATATCTGCGGTTGTTTCTACTAATGCTTTTGATTGCACATCCAAATCCGTCAGGTTGTTGCTTTTCTTAAATCCTTCAATATCTCTGTCAATATCACCCAAATCTTTTGAAACGCCGACCAGTCTTGAATCGATGAAAGCTATCGTACTATCGGCAACGCGGTTACTTTCAGTAAGGCTGCTTTGAACATAAAGTTTAATGATCTTGTTCAAAATGTCTTCGCCTTTCCTTGGTACAGATACATCTACATTTAAATCAATTGTGGTCACATCTGTACTGGTAACAACAGCGGTTACGTTTTCCGAATAAACATTCATATAGGTATTTCCATAGGTATCTATTTTCAAGCCCAGCTGGTGCGTAGAATCTTTTTCTTCAACCAGGGGATTTTTTACCAATATCCATTTCCCATATTTAAAATTCAACGTATCGCCCCATGTAGCCTGGAAACTGCTATCTGAATCCTGATTTACAAAAGAGATTTTATTTTTGTTGATTCGGATATCATATTCAACTGGATCATCCAGTTTATTGGCGAGGGAAATAATAGTAATAAAAAAAGGAGATTTATCATAGCTTTCTGCGTAACGTATATCTCCCTGTGCCCAATAGGTTACATTTAATTGAAGATCTTTGATAGCCTGGTTTAAAATCGTGCGGGATTGCATGATTTGTAATTCATTGTTCACATCAGTTTGAGTTGAAAATAAGCCCAAATCTGTAAGAATTGAGCTTTCACTCAGTCCTGCAGATGTTTTATTTCCATTATCACCGTTTACTAACACCCGCGCATACGTGTGAAACATTGGGGTTGCATATATATTATAAAGGATAGCTATGCCAAAACAAAGAATTCCTGCTAAGACATACCAGTACCAGTTTCCCAATACTTTGGCTACAAGATATTTAAAGTCGAAATCATTACCTTTTTCGTGATATACCTGTACATGCGTACTATTCTGATCCTGCATTTTAATATTATATTTATATTTTAAACTTCAAGTAGTTCTTAACGGAATAATACACGTGATGTTAAAATCACTAATAATGATAAAGCTGAACCAATTAAGGCTATATCTCTTACCCTATATGAATTTGTACTTTCAACCCTTGAAGCTGTTGGCTCTACATATATTACGTCATTTGGGCGTAAATAAAAATAAGGTGAGCTAATAGACGCGGTGTTATCCAAATCAAGACGGGTAATTTCTTTTTGCCCATTCATATCCCTGATAAGCATTACGTTATCCCTGCGTCCGTAGATAGAGATATCACCTGCCAGGCCCAATGCGTCTATGACAGTGGGTTTTTCATTAGGAATAATATACGTCGAAGGATTTTTTACTTCCCCTAAAATGGTCACTTTAAAGTTGGCAAACCGCACATTCACTACAGGCTCTTTAAAGTAAACTGCAACTTTAGATTGCACAATATCCCTCACTTGTTCCGTGGTCAGGCCTTTCACCATTACATCTCCAACATAAGGCATGTGTACTTTGCCATCTTTATTTACAAGATAGCCCGCAACAATCAATTGGCTCCCACCTAAGGAGTTCCCAGCTGCATTTCCTGATAAAACAGGAAGGTTGCCCTGGTTTAAAACCTGGTTTGCAGCAGGGTCAATTGTTTGCACCGTAATGTTTAATATATCATCCACTGTCACAACGGGTGAAGTAAAAGCCGGTAATGGTACATTCTTTACTTGCGATGTAGAATCGGGAACATCTTTAAAATAAGCGATGCGTTCTGTTTTGCAGGAAAATAATCCAACAACCATCGTAATTAAAAGTAAAGAAGTGATAAGTTTTGATGTAGCTTTAAGAAGTCTCATGTGTTGATATATGTATTTTTTAAAAAATTCGTACAAATGTAGTAGCCCTTTTCATTTGAGCCAAATTCAAATTCAGTTGTGGGGTTACAAAATATGTTAAACATTTGCTTTTCATATGTTTTGAAAATTACCAGCTTGTATTCTTCTTCTTTATTTATCCGGAATAATGTTTGCTGATATTTTTTCGATGTTCATAGCGGTATCTTTTTTTGAAATACCAATCTCCTTCATACGGGAAGCAATAAGACTTGAAAATAAATCCGCGCCTTTTGCATTCAGATGAACGAGGTCATAAAAATATTCCTTTTTAATAAATGCAGTATCAAAAGAATAATCCCATATCTGCACTTTATATTTATCTAATATTTTTTGCGTTTCTATCATGGAAGGTGTAGTATTTGCAGGCAATGCATAAATCGGTGAAATGATTACAATAAGTGGCACATGATGATCTGTAACTGTTTTTACAAAAAACTCCAGTTTTTCTGCTGCATAAGAACTCACTTCAGATTTGGCCGCATCCACTACTTTCGGGGCATCTTCCACATTCGTTCCATGTAATGGCTGATACCCATTGATATTATCATTTTTCGTGCGGTTAGAATTCCGAATGATGCTTGCAATCATTGAATTGTAGGTATAAAGTTTGGATATCTTTGCTTTGATCAGTTCTTTGGGAAACAAGTCCTGTGCAAGCGCTTCAAAATTCTTATTGGTAGTAATATATGGCAGGATCATAGCAGACAAAACGTCTTCACCTCCTTCGCCACTTTTCCAGGATAATTCTTTGGGTGAGATGTCCAATACGATAGCTTTAGGCGTACCCTTATTGAATGCTGCATTGATAATCGCTGCATGATACAGAATATTAGATGCATTCCTGCCACAATTATAGGCAGAAAATCCCAGGCTATCGGTAAAAATGTTACAATCATAAGTATGCACAGCGCGGGAACTCCCATAAAATAAAATGTCCTCTGTAGGATTATCCAATGCATGTGCAAATGCAGCGGCATCACCCATCGGCTGTTTCTGGAAATAATATTCCAGAATGGAGCCCACGCCACGGTCGATCACAAACATGATCACCGTGAGGATCAAAAGGTTCTTAAAAAAACGTAACACATCTTTATTCATCTCAAAAAATTAAAACTGGAAATAAACGAATTGGCCACCATTGAATACGCCTATCATTAATAATATTGTAATTGCCAATGCATAACCCGTATACCTGACCGCCACATTTTTATGGTTAAATAATTTAATTTTGGGAAAAAATTCCTGGCAAATTTCAACTGCATACAAAACAAAAATGGCAAAAACACTATAGAAAAATGCAGATGCAGGTTCACCCAGGTAAATACCTTTGCCCTTTAAAGTAAACATTGATTTTATTATATATAGGGAATCCTCAATTGTCCTTGCCCTGAAAAACACATTTACAATACAAGCTATCAAAAACGGAACAGCAATCTGGAAAAATATTGCAACCGGACCAAGTGCTTTCACAATCCACTTTAATGGTTTCCTGAAAATTTCCTGAATAACGAGAAAACAACAATGAAGGAACCCCCATAAAACAAAATTCCAACTGGCTCCATGCCAGAGCCCACTAATCATATATACAATATACAAGTTACGAATACGAAATAATACACCACCCCGGTTGCCTCCCAATGGAAAATAGAGGTAATCCCGAAACCAGGTAGTTAAAGATAAATGCCATCGCGACCAAATATCTGCAAAGCCTCTGCCGAGAAATGGCCGGCGAAAATTTGTCATTAGTTTAAACCCCATTACCCGGGCAGCACCAATCGCAATATCTGAATAGCCCGAAAAATCACAGTATAATTGTATTGTAAAAAGGACTGTAGCGATAAATAAAGTGATTGCAGAATGGTGTGTGGGGTTATTATAAACTGCATTTACATAAATAGCCAGCCTGTCTGCTATGACAATCTTTTTGAAAAATCCCCATAGCATAATTTTCAAACCCATGGAAACCTGTTCATATTTAAATGTATGTTTTTCATGAAACTGGTGAATCACATTCTGCGGCCTTTCAATAGGACCTGCCACGAGTTGGGGATAAAACATTACATACAGTGCATAAATACCGAAATTTCTTTCTGGTTTTTGATTTCCACGATAGACTTCAATGGTATAACTCATTGCCTGGAAAGTGTGGAAGGAGAGACCAATTGGCAATAATATAGCCAGGTAAGGAAAGGGATTATGCATATTAAAATCCCCCAGAACGGCAGTCAAATTATCATTCAGGAAATTATAATATTTAAACATGGCCAGTACACCAATATTGGCGATCAGGCTGGCAATTAAAAACCATTTACGTTTTTTGCCCTGGTGTTTATCTATATAAATGCCCGCGAAATAATCTATGACCACCGTAAAGCCCAGGATCAAAATATAAATAGGTACAAAAGCCATGTAAAAATAACAACTGCTCATAAGCAGTAATGGCCACCTGTATTTGTGTTTTAAAATAAAGTATAGGGACGTAACTATAATGAAGAACCAAACAAACAGTATAGAATTGAAAACCATAGGTATAAATTAATCCCTCAAAAGGCGGCGCAAAATAAATAATTTTACTTAACCACCAACACTAAAAACAGGCTTTATTGTTTTCTTAAAGAATTAACGCGCAAATTCTTATAGTTTTAAATGGAAATTCCATTGACCACAATATTTTTTTACAGATTCCTGATCCAAATATTGCGGAAACTTACCGGGTTACCATTATCTCCATGATCCTGCAACATAATTGATTTTGGCCCATGCGCTTCATAATAAGGCGCGCCGGACCAAAGTGTTTTTCCTTTCACTTCCACATGGTTTTGAATGAGAATACCATTTTGCAAAACAGTTACATACGCAGGAGTCTTTAAGGAGTTATCTGAATTAAAAAGTGGCGCTGTCCAGATGATATCATAGGATTGCCATTCACCGGGTTTCCTGCATGCATTTACCAAAGGAATTGACTGCTTATATAATGCACCGCATTGCCCATTGGAATAGGTAGGATTTTCATAACTATCCAATACTTGTATTTCATAATTTTCCTGCAAATACACACCACTGTTTCCCCTGCCCTGGCCTTTTCCAACTACAGGTAAAGGCTCCTGCCATTCAAGATGTAATTGAAAATTGGAAAATTGCTGTTTTGTTTTAATGCTGCCACTATTTTTGATAACAGTCATCACTCCATCTTTCACTTCACATTTTGCGGGGCCGCCATTTTCAACTTGCCATGCATCTACATTTTTACCATTAAATAAAATAATTGCATCTGAAGGCGCTTGCCCCACTTCTTTTCCTGGTGTAACAATTGCCGGAACCGGCGTCCAAACTTCTGTTTTAGCTGCTTCTTTTTCTTCATCAGATTGATTTTGAGAAAAGGAAATAGCGGAACATGCTAAAAAAATCACTGCAGTTAAAAAGATTTTTTTCATATATTATATTTGTTTAAAATTCAGGAAGATTCTTTGTTTTCAATATGTTTTTTAAAATATTTACAGCAACTTGAAATGCCGCATATATCACATTTTGGCTTTCTGGCTACGCAAATATAACGTCCGTGCAGAATCAACCAATGATGTGCTTTATGAATTAATTGTTTCGGGATATATTGAACGAGTTGCATTTCCGTAGCATAGGGCGTTTTTGCATTCAGCGTTAAGCCGATTCGCGCGGAAACTCTGAAGACATGGGTATCTACGGCCATATTGGGCTGATGATCAATGACAGATGTAATTACGTTCGCCGTTTTTCTTCCTACGCCGGGCAATTTCATGAGATCCGGAATATTCATGGGAATTTTCCCTTTAAAATCATTGACCAGCATTTTTGCCATAGCGATCAGATGTCTCGTTTTACTATTGGGATAAGAAATACTTTTTATATATGGAAATAAGGTATCGAAATCAGTTGAGGATAAACTTTTTACATCCGGAAAATTCCTGAAAATAGCAGGTGTTGTGAGATTCACACGTTTATCTGTGCATTGCGCGGAAAGGATTACGGAAACGAGTAATTGAAATGAGTCGTGGTAATTTAGTTCAGTTTCCGCCACCGGCATGTGTTCTTCAAAATACGCGATTATACAGGCATAGCGTTCTGTTCGTTTCATCTGTAAAATTACAGTAAAATTAAGCAGAGCTTAAGTAGAAAATTATGCTTCCACCGTTTTGGACGCATAGTCCATAATGCTTTGCAAAGTTTGCGTTCGGGGCGTGCATAATTTCGTTTTTTGCAACCGCGAAATAGTTTCTACCAGCACATTAAATTTTTCCTGGAGTGCCCAATTGGACTGGATGTCCTGTAAAATGGCTGCTGATTCTGTCTCGTTTTTTTCTTTGTAAATGAACTGAAGCATGTCTTCTAATGTAGAATTACCCATAAACCTGAATTTGGATTGAAGTAAAAAAATACTTCATAAGATATTGGAGCAAGCGATCTTTTGTAGAAACGGTAAACCTATTTGATTATTGTAAATTCAATTATTTTTTTATCAACCCGCTATCCAGGTCTAGGATAAACAAATCTTCATTATCCTTTTTCATATAAAAATTTTCCCTTGAATATTTTTCTATGGCTCCGGGGTTATTTTCCAGATCAGCCAGGGTGGCTTTAGTTTTCTCTATTTCCTGTTCGTAATACGCTTTTTTTGCCTCCAGTGTATGCAGTTCCTTATTGCGCTGCCATTGCCCGATGAGATTATTATGATCAGAAAATAACATGATAATTGCAAAAACCATCAAGGAAAGCAGGTATTTGTTTTTTAAAACCCCAACAATAATACGCGAAGCCTTTTTCATACAAGCTTTATCAGGCATAAAGGTACATAGAAATTCAAGAGTTAAAATAATTATTGGCCAAATTTTATTTTACCCTTTGGGTAAATGCCGGAAGTGCCCAACATTTCTTCAATGCGAATCAATTGGTTATATTTAGCCAGCCTGTCCGAACGGCTTGCTGAGCCGGTTTTAATTTGTCCGCAATTCAATGCTACAGCCAGGTCAGCGATTGTCGTATCTTCCGTTTCCCCGCTGCGATGGCTCATGATTGTTGTATAACCCGCATGCTGCGCCATTTGTACCGCATTAATAGTTTCCGTGATCGTACCAATTTGATTTACTTTAATTAGAATGCTATTGGCAATATTATTATCTATACCTCTTTTCAGAATTTTTGTATTGGTTACAAAAAGATCATCTCCAACCAACTGGCATTGATGGCCAATTGCTTCCGTTAGCTTTTTCCAGCCATCCCAATCTTCTTCTGCCATGCCGTCTTCTATAGAAATGATCGGGTATTTATTCACCCAGGTTTTCCAGTATTCCACCATCTCATCACCAGTTAATTCTTTCAGACTGCTTTTATAAAAAACATATTTGCCATTTTTATACATTTCACTGCTTGCTGCATCCAATGCAATACCAATATCTTTTCCAGCCTTGAAACCTGCTGATTCTATTGCCTGCAAAACTGTTTCGATCGCTTCTTCATTGCTTTGAATATCCGGCGCAAAGCCACCTTCATCGCCCACATTGGTGCTGTATCCTTTTTTCTTCAAAACTTTTTTCAATTCATGAAAAATTTCAACACCCCAGCGCAGGCCTTCACTGAAAGAATCCGCACCAATAGGAACAATCATATATTCCTGGTAATCTATTTTATTGTCTGCATGCACCCCCCCATTTAAAATATTCATTAAAGGCATTGGTAAAACGGTTCCGTTTACACCACCGAGATAACGAAACAATGGAAGCCCGCAATCTTCAGCTGCAGCTTTGGCCACTGCCATAGAAACTGCAAGCGTAGCATTAGCGCCCAGTTTGCTTTTATTGTCTGTACCATCCAATTCTATTAAAGCATTATCAATAGCTACTTGTTCATCTACCGGCATTCCCAATAAATTTTCATTGATAATTTCATTTACATTTCCCACAGCTTTGAGAACGCCTTTGCCACCATATTTGGTTTTATCACCATCCCTCAATTCCACTGCTTCGTGAATTCCGGTACTTGCGCCACTTGGCACTGCCGCTCTGCCCATAGAACCTGAATCCGTAATAACGTCCACTTCAATTGTGGGATTCCCACGACTGTCTAAAATTTGCCTGGCATGGATATTTGCTATAAAACTCATAACTTATTGTTTTTGTAAATAAATGAATTGCTGTAAAGAAACAATGTTTCCCGAATAAAAAAAATAGCGGCAAAATTTTTATGCAAATATTATTTTGTTCCAAATGAATAATGCCGTTGTGAAAAATAACTGAATGCCACTACGATCACCGTTGTCACCATTAATGATGGTGTAGGATACCAATTAAAATGTTCAACAAAAATTTTCAATAAAATATAATTCAAAATAACACAAACGATCACTACCATAAAGTATCGGAAAAGCCGGATACGCCTTCGCAGTAATGAACCAGGGAATACAACATACATACTCAGGTAAAAACCAATTGGGAATGTGATAAAAAATGAAATGATATACGCCGCGATATGTGCACTTATAGTAATAAATCCCAGGTGCATCATATCCTTTTTTAAGATAAAATTGTACGTGATAAAATAAATGAAAATATTCAATGCCATATTTGAACCACCACAGGCTGCATAACGGTATGTCTGCAATGGCATCCATTTGCGGAACAAGGGGTAAAAATAATCCACCGTATGTAGAATAGCACTTTTTAAGCGCAGGTGCAATTGCTTCATAAAAGTGGGCAAGTTAGTTGAAAAGATAAAAGCATATCCATTATTTGATCATAAAATAAACAGAAGAAAAAAATTGTACCCGGCGTTTATTAAATTTGCCGGGTGAAATACAAAATATGGATATTATCAATACTATAAAAAAAACGACACAGTCGGCGATACAGGAAATATACAAGGTAGAGATTCCCGAAGATGATATTTTAATAAACGCTACTAAACCGGAATTTCAGGGCGATTATACCATTGTGTTTTTTTCCATATGCAAAAAACTGGGCACTTCTCCAGTGGATGCAGGTGAAGCTGTGGGAAAATATTTAATAAAAGAGTACGCGGATTTATTTACTGATTTTAACGTGATCAAGGGGTTTTTAAATCTCACCATTCATGAAAACTTCTGGATAGATTTTCTGCAAAAAAATGCAGCATCTGCTGAATATGGTAACCAGCCTGCAAATAACAGGACTGTTGTAGTAGAATATTCTTCACCCAATACCAATAAACCATTGCACCTCGGGCATTTAAGAAATAATTTTTTAGGCTGGAGTGTGGCAGAAATATTAAAAACCTGTGGTTTCAAGGTTATCAAAACTTGTGTTGTCAATAACCGCGGTATTCATATTTGTAAAAGTATGATCGCCTGGCAATTATTTGCCAACGGCGCAACTCCGCAAAGCACGCAAACGAAAGGCGATCATTTTGTAGGTGAATATTATGTAAAGTTTAATAATGTTTATAAAGAACAAGTGAATGAATTGATCAATTCCGGAAAAAGCAAAGAGGAAGCGGAAAATGAAGCACCGATTCTGTTGCTGGCACGCCAGATGTTGCTTGACTGGGAAAATGGAAAACCCGAAGTGATGGATCTCTGGAATAGAATGAATGATTGGGTATATGCAGGTTTTTACGCTACTTATAAAAAAACAGGCAGTGATTTCGATACAGTGTATTATGAAAGTAACACCTATCTTTTGGGCAAAGAATTAGTGGAAGAAGGTTTGAAAAAAAATATTTTTTATACCAAAGAAGATAGCAGCGTATGGATCGATCTCCGGCCGGATGGATTGGATGAAAAAATTGTACAAAGAAAAGATGGAACTGCTGTGTATATCACGCAGGACATTGGCCTGGCCGTGCATAAATACGAGGAGTATGGATATGAGCAAAGTATTTATGTAGTGGGCAATGAACAGGATTATCATTTTAAAGTGTTGAAATTAATTTGCGAGAAATTAGGTTTGCCTTCCTCGGATGGAATTTATCATTTGAGTTATGGCATGGTGGAATTGCCCTCAGGAAAGATGAAAAGCCGCGAAGGAACTGTTGTTGATGCGGATGATATCATTGAAAAAATGGAAGAGATTTCCCGGCAAAAAACAGAAGAGCTTGGTAAGGTCAGCAGCTTTGATGAGGATGAATTAAAAACATTATACGAAACCATTGGCATGGGTGCATTGAAATTTTTTCTCCTGCGCATTGATCCGAAAAAAAGAATGATTTTCAACCCGGAAGAAAGTATAGATTTTCATGGTTTCACCGGGCCATTTATTCAATATACGTATGCACGGATATGTAGTATTTTACGCAAACAGGAAACGCCGGCTACAGAATTAAATAAGAATTTGCCCTTAGAAATTTTAGAAAAATCGCTTATCATACAGGCGGAACATTTTCCCTCCATACTCCGCGAAGCCGCGGATACACTGGACCCTTCGAAACTGGCAATATATATTTTCAATATAGCAAGGACATACAATTCATTTTATGCAGAACACTCCATTGCAAATGCAGAGAATGATGAGAAAAAATTATTGCGTTTAAAAATTTCTTCCATCACTTCAAATATTATTCGCAAAGGCATGCAGTTACTCGGCATTCATGTACCGGAAAAAATGTAATATTATTCCAGTGTTCCTTTGGAGACTTCTTCCATTTTTACTTTAATCAGGCCTTTTACAATAAAGTCGAGAATCGTCGCGCCTTTACGGGAAAGGTCTACGACTCTTCCTTTTTTGGCCATGCTCGGATGCATGCGGTCATTGATGCGTACGATGATACTTTTTCCGCTGCGCAAATTTGTGACGCGAACCCAGGTATTTAATTTAAAAAAATTGCTTGCTGCCGTCATGCCTGTTTGCCTGAAAGTCTCGCCGGTAGCGGTTTTTGTGCCATCCAGGCTACGGCTATAAAAGCTGGCAATGCCGTAAACGATCCTGGGGTTTTTGATGCTTGAAATGGCGGGCTTACCGGGGTCAGCAACTGCATTCATTGTGGAGTCCTTTGCTTTTTGCAAAACAGTATCTCCACTTTTTCGTGCGGTTGTATCTGTTTTTTGAGCAAAAACATTCAATGAAAAAAATATAGAAGCAGCAATTAAGAAAAGTCTCAGCATTCGTTGGTATTTTGTATTTTCATTTACCTGCAAAAGCTTTTATGTTTAAAATAAGCACATATCTTTTTATAAGTACATTCTTCTTTAGTACAAAATTCGTGGCTGCACAATCGTCAATAAATGTGCCGAAGAACCAATATGGTATCGGCATCATCGGGCGTGAAGATAATTACTTAAAAATAATTGCGCAAGATGATGATCAAAAAATGATTGAGCTGAACAAATTTATCCCCGGGATAATTTTGGATTTACGATATGCAACTAAAGATAATTTTATGCAGCGGCGTATGTATCCCGCGAAAACAGATTATACATTTTTAAGAAAACCTGCAGCAGATTCTTTGTATAAAATTCAACAGGAATTAAATGCGCAGGGTTTGGGTTTAAAAATTTTTGATGCATACAGGCCTTATTCAGTGACAGAGAAGTTTTGGGAATTAATCCATGATGAACGTTATGTGGCTAATCCTTCTAAAGCCAGTAATCATAATCGTGGAATTGCAGTGGATCTTACTATCATTCATTTACAAACAAAGCAAGAATTAAATATGGGAACAGGCTTTGATAATTTTACGGATAGTGCGCATCAATCTTTTACTGCATTGCCAGGAGATGTTTTACAAAACAGGAAATTTTTAAAAGCATTGATGGAAAAATATGGATTTTCCCCTTTAGAAACAGAGTGGTGGCATTTCAGTTTGAATACCCACAAAATCTTTGATGCAATGAATCTTTCGTTTGGTTCATTAAAAAAAATAGAATGAAGAAATTATCTATACTTGTTTTCTTATTCTTCGTTCCTGTTCATTCATCAACAAATTTATTCTTTAAGCAAATTATATTTTAATTTCGAATCATTCATTGAAAAAACTGTATGCGTTTATTACTTCAACATTTGCTGCTAACTGCAATCTTATTAATTGGCGGTTCGCAAATATCTGCCCAGATAACGCCCAATGATCAAAACATGGTGATCATTTTAATTGATGGCTACAGGTGGGAAGAAATGTTTCGGGGCGCAGAATTGGATCTATTAAAAGACCCAAAATTTAATACGACCGATTCATTAAAAAGAATGAAGGATTTTTGGTCGGACAACATGTTTGCCAGGAGAGAAAAACTCATGCCTTTTACCTGGAATTTTATTACAAAAAATGGCCAGTTGTATGGCAACCGAGACCTGGGAAATAATGTAAATGTAAAGAACCCTTACTGGATATCTTATCCAGGCCGTGCTGAAATTATGAGCGGTTTTGTGGATTCCGCAATTAGTTCGAACAATTATAAGAACAATGAAAATTTTAATGTGCTGGAATTTTTAAATCAACAAAAAAACTATACAGGAAAAGTGGCAAGTTTTACTTGCTGGGTACCTGCTGGAAAAAATTTGAATAAAGATAAAACGTCGATGCTGGTGAATATTCCCTGGGAAGATGTACATAGTGAGCATTTGACAAATGAACAAATTTTGGCAAATGAATTACAGCATGTTTCACCCATGATTTTAGGAGATGGTGAAAGGCTGGATTTTGAAGTATATGCTTTGGCAAAATCCTATATTAATGCAAATCATCCGAAGGTAATTTATATCGATTTCGGTGATACGGATGAATACGCCCATGCGGATGCATATGATAAATATTTGGAAGATATTCATAACCTGGATGCGATGATTGAAAAGTTGTGGAACCTCATACAAGCCGATTCTTTTTATAAAAATAAAACCAGTTTTCTGATTTTTCCAGATCATGGAAGAGGTGTGGGTAATGAATGGACCGATCATGGAAGCGATGTGATGCATTGCAATGAAACCTGGTTTGCTGCCTGGGGCCCGGGCATAAAACCGTTGGGTGAAATGAAAGGCCACGGACAAATTTATCAAACGCAATATGCTGCAACGATCGCAAAATTGTTAGGATTTGATTATAATACTGCAGAAAAAAAATCGGGAGCTGTGCTGGAAAATGTGATTGGGGAATGATGCATTTTTTTGAACCTGTATAATCTCAATATTTCACGTTGTAAAACATTCATTATTTTGTTTTAGTGCTAAAATCATGATGTACTGCAAAGCCACTTTATTATCGGTATATATTTTTGTTTGTTTTTTAGCATCCGCACAAAACAATGCTCCACAACTTTTTAAAAGATGCTCTGTAAAAACATTGAATTATGAACAAGGACTTATAAATAACAGCACTACAAATATCATTACCGATGCTGCAGGTTTTACCTGGGTCTCCACAAGAACAGGCCTGCAGCGATTTAACGGTTATGAACTGGAAACGATCAATCCAATTATTAATAAAAAAGTAATTCCAATAAACGGACCAGTTTATTTTTTTGGCTTACGAAATGGGATGATATGGATGAGTTATAAAGAAGGTATTCTGGAATATGATGCGCGAAAAAATTCTTTTAAAAAAATTATTTCTTTGCCTGCTTTCAGCAATTTAAATTTTTCCTGCATTCCCATCAAAGAAATGGATAATGGGGTTTTGTGTATGCAATACAAAAAGGGTCTCATTGTATACTCGCCCGGTGGAACAGTAGTGGGAATGCCTTTTGCAGTGCCGGGAAATTTTTTAGAAAATGTATTTAACGGAGGCGAAATTTTACGCAATAAAACTTTCGCGTTCAATGAACATTCACTTTTTATTTATAATAGCAGGGATTCCATTCAGCAAGTCAATTTTCAAACGAAAAAAGTGAGTTATATAATCGCCCGCAAGGTATTAAGTTTTAATTGCAGCGATTATTATTTGTATACAATTTCAATCAACAGCATTACAGTAATAAACGTCGAGGATAAAAAAATCATTAAGATTGTTTCTTTTGAAAAACTTATCCAGGAAAAATTAGCTGATGCGGATATTTCATTATCAGGAAATACCCAGTTATTGATCAGTCTAAACAATCATTTATTCGGGTTTGATTTGAATTGTAATTACCAGTATGAATTTTCGAATCTTAACCGGGATCCTTTTGCAGCACAGGGTTTTATCAGGATGATTTACGCGGATCGGTTCAAAAGAATCTGGCTGTTGACCAATGATGATATCAAGCGCATTCAAAATGTGGATATTCCTTTTGAACATTTTATTTATACCGGTTCAAAAAATAATTTTGTACGCAGTATCTATTTTGATGAAGAAAAACATGTGTTGCTTTCAGGTTGCTATAACGGAGGAATTCAATTATATGACACATCAGGAAATGCTTTATGGGACCATGCGATTGTATCAGAAAATGTGAAAGATATAAATGCTATTGAAAAATTAGCGGAGAATGATTATTTAATCGAAACATTTGGCAGTGGCTGGTATGTGTTGAACCTCCCCACAAAAAATGTATCTCCATTTTTTTTAAATGACGAAGTAAAAAATAAAATAAATACGACAGCGATTAATTTTGCAAATAATTTTCAGCGCATAAATGACAGCACTATTTTTATTGCCAATAGATTTAATGTTTTTAATTGTGTTTTTAAAAATGAACAACTGGTTTCCGCACAACCATTGCTTCCATTGAATACGGATGTATCCTACGAGATAAGCTGCTTTATTTATGATTCCAATAAAAGTTTATGGGCTGCAACCGGTAGCGGTTCTGTGTACAGGCTAAATAAAAATAATGAGATGCAAACTTTATCCATACCAGAACATTATGCGGTAAGAAGCCTGGCTGAAGATGCGCAGCAGCATATCTGGATTGGAACAGATAAAGGCTTATATGTTTACAATAAAACGGGCACGCTATTAAAAATAATTTCTGTGCAAATGGGGCTATTGAATGATTGCATGTATGCTATATTACCTCTGGAAAAGGAGGCGGCAATATTTGCAAGTAGCAATTTTGGTTTATCGTATGTGGCTTTAGATGGAAAGATCATTAATTACACGAAAGAATCCGGCCTCCAGGAAAATGAGTTCAACACAGGATCTGCTTTTAAAACCGCGCATGGAAAATTTTATTTCGGTGGTGTAAACGGCATCACCTCATTTTATCCTTCTGCACTTTCAAATATAAAAGACACACCGGTTTTAAACGTTACAAAGTTTATTATCAATGATTCACTATATAATTTTTTATCGTTTATGCAAAACGATTCTGTTCGGTTAAATCATGCTCAAAACCATATCCAGATTGACCTTTCAGCCAGTGGATTATTTAATGCAAATGAATATGAATATACGTACCGCCTAATCGGTTTTGAGCAAAACTGGCAAACGACACACCAGCCCACGGGCATAAAATATGTGCTTGAACCGGGCACATATTTCTTTGAAATAAATTGCAGGCCCATTTTTTCATCAGATAATAGTATTAAAAAAACTATTACTATTATCATTTCACCTCCCTGGTGGCAGGCTTTATGGTTTCGAATTTTGCTGGTGCTGATCGTCGTTACAGTAATTGCTTTTATTGTACAGCAATATTTTCATAAAAAGTTTCAAAAGAAATTAAGTGCCTTAAAATTGCAGCACGAAATTCAAATGGAAAGGGAAAGAATAAGCCGCGATTTGCACGACAATTTGGGTGCCTATGCTGCGGCCATTGCATCGAATGTAGCAACGATCAAATCTTCAGAAAGCGGACATGAAGAAAATATATTTCAACAGTTGAAGAATAATTCCCAATCTATTATTAATCAATTGAACGACACCATTTGGGCGCTGAATAAAGAAGCTATTTCATTAACAGCAGTGAGTGACAGGTTCAAAGTTTTTTTACAAAAAATTCAACCTAATTATCCGGGCATACAAATCTCCATAGAAGAGAATATTTTTAATGACGAGAAATTGTCACCAACCAATGCGTTACATCTTTTTAGAATTATGCAGGAAGGAGTAAATAACGCTTTGCGTCATAGCCATTGCACAAAAATATGCATAGAAATAATAAGTAATGAACATTGGAAAGTTATCATAATCGACAATGGAAGCGGAATGAAAAATATACATGAAACTACAAACAGTGGAAACGGGCGGAGAAATATCCGGGAGCGTAGTAAAGAAGCGGGCTGGAAAGTAAACTGGCAAAATGCATCCCCAAAAGGGACAGCACTAATAATTTATTCTACTGCAAATTAATTATTGCCATAAACAATATTATTATCAACCTTCGCAGGAAATGCTTCAATCTGAACACATACGAATTGCCCTTGTAGAAGATAATGTGGTAAACCAAAATACTTTTCAGCATAAGGTACTACAACATGCAAACTGGAAAATAGTTTTTATTGCAAATAACGGTGACGCATGCCTCCAGGAGCTGGAAGGCTTGCCCGCACAGAGTTTGCCGCAAATCATTTTTATGGATATTGAAATGCCTGTTTTAAACGGGATTCAAACAATTGCAACAGGGAAAGTTTTGTATCCACAAATTCATTTTATTATTTTAAGTTCTTTTGATGACGACGATAAAATATTTGAAGCCATTAAGGCTGGTGCAGAAGGATATTTACTGAAGCATGAAAGTGCAGCAACTTTAAAAGATGCAGTCACAAATGTGCTTGAATTTAGCGGCGCACCGTTAAGCCCCGGGATTGCAAGAAAAACTTTACAATTGCTCAGTAAAACATCTTCCATAAAAGACACTAAAAAAATCTCTTCACCGCCGGAAATTTTGAGCCAGCGGGAAATAGAAATATTACAATATACGGTTAATGGGCTGGATGCAAAACGCATTGGTGATATACTGAACATTAGTGTACATACTGTACGAAAACATATTTCGAATATTTATGAAAAGTTACATGTACAATCGAAAGCTCAAATTATTAAACTGGCGCACAATCATAAGTGGTTTAAACTTTAGTATATTTCTGCATTTTATTTAAACAAGTTAGAAATATTTTTACATAAAAATAAAAAAAGCCCTGGTTTTCACCAGGGCTTTAAACTCTACTCCTCAAAACTATTTCACTATTTTCTTGCTAAAAGGTTGTCCATCAACCATCAATCTTACAAAGTATAAGCCTGCGCTTTTTCCGGAAAGATTTATTGGAATTGAATAGGTGCCCGCAGAGAGTTTTCCTTTATTAATTGTTTGAATGATATCGCCATTCATCGAAACGATTTGTACAGAAATTTCTGCCGATTTATCCAACTGTAATTGTATCCAGCTATTCCCTGAAACCAGGTTGCCGAGAATGCTCCAGTCAAATACGGAATAATCCAGTTTGATCACAGGTGAATAATCAAAGTTACCGTTGTTATCAATTTGTTTCAGGCGGTAATAGTTTGCACCGCTTACCACTTTCGCATCTGTATAATTGTAATTATTTATAGTAGATGAATTGTTGTGGCCTGATACAAAACCAATGTCGGTAAAGGTTTGACCGTTGGTACTTTTCTGCACTTTGAAACCTTTATTGTTGATCTCATTGGCCGTACTCCAGGATAATATGGATTTACCATTTTGAATTGTACCGTCAAAATTCAGGAATGTTACCGGCAGTGTACTTCCGTCAAAATATGCAAGGTTGCCTGCGTTGCCATAAGGCACGCCTCCAAATTGCATATGCAACAAATTATTAAAGATAATAGGAAAGCCTGTGTAACCATTGTTCCCATCGGCGCCATTATAAAATCCGGGAGGGTTAGATATTAGATTAATGGAAGTACCATTAAAATATCCCAGTTGAAAAAGAGATTGTGTATTGGAATACATGAAATAAAGATTGTCGTCATAAACAATTGGATAGGCCCAGTAGCCAGCGCCTCCGTCAGGGTTTGGAATTACTTTTAAATTATTAAACGAAGTTTGATATTGGGCAATGTGACGCGTTCCATCTGCAGGTAAATAAAAAATATATAAATTATTTTGGTAAATAATCGGTGTGTACCAATATCCATAAGTTGTATTATCAGGATTGGGTACAAGACTAATTGAAGAGCCGCCAAACTTGGCAAGTTGATATACGTTTGATGTGTTTAAATACTGAAAGAAAAGTGTATCATTATATACAATAGGAATAAAACCTGTAACACCACCATTGTTTGTGCCTGAATTTTCAGGGTTTGGAATTAGTGTTGGATTATTTATTCCATCATATGCTAAATATTGATATTGGTTTGTAGCACTATAATATGCCCAATACAATTTATTATGATAAAGCGTTGGAAATGCGGGATAAACCCCACGGGATGTGCCGTCGGGATTGGGTATCAACGACCAGGAAGAACCATCAAAAGTAGCGAGTTGCTTTATACCAGAAGCATTTACATAGCGTGAACAAATTTTGTTATCAAACACTATTGAATAGTTATTAAAAAAACCTACAGCACTATTATCCGGATTGGGAATAAGTGAAATTCCAGAACCATTGAAAGTACCAAACTGTGTTACACCTGCAGCATTTGAATAGGCAACGTATAAAATATTGTTCAAAATTCTTGGAGAACCAATATATCCTAATCCTCCATCAGGGTTGCTATACAGCGTGATGGAAGTGCCATCAAAAGAAGCAAGTTGCTGTGTTCCCAAAGCATTGAGGTAAATAAAAAAAAGCTTATTATTAAAAACAATTTGAATAGCTTGAAAATAAACACCAGGCCCGGAATCCGGGTTTGGTATTAAATGAAGTGAATCTCCATCTTTATATACTGCCAGTTGCAAATAAAAGCCGGGTATTGTAACATCAGAAATTCCGGTAGGGTTATATTCCAACACTAGTGTATTATTTAGCATTATAGGATTTCCGGCGTAGCCTGATAACGCTCCACTTCCATTCCAGGAAAAAATACCAGGCGAAGTAGGATTGGGTACAACTTGAATGTTCTGTGCATGTACTGGCAAATTCATTGCTAAAATACAACAGGTAATAAAAGTCAAAAGAAATTTAGGTAAAGATTGAATACGCATAAAATTGATTTTTTAATGTTTAAATTTTGAACTTGTAAAGCTAAATGATATGAATTGCCAGAGAATAATTAATTTTTATTAAAATGAGTATGTAATGGGGAACCAAATTTTTTGCTATCGTTTTTTTATTTGTTTATTACTACAGCTCAAAACATGTCATTGCAATATATCCTTCATTATCCAAAGGTGTTGGGCAACTTTGTCATATAAGTATACCCGAGCACGTGTTATTGGGTTTCATTTCGGGAACAGCCATCGCGGAAATTCCGGCGAACAAAATATTATTGTCGTATGTAATTGCAGAGTTTTCTGTTTCACGGTTTCATTGTTTTTGTTTTGAAAAAAGTTTAAGAGATTATTTTATATGTGCATAATACCTTTTATTATTAGAAATATTTTTGGTATTATGCAAGTGTCCGCTTATTCATGGTGAATAGCATCATTTTCTTGACGAAAGAATATTCAATCAAGAGAATTTTGCTGTAATCGTTTCTGTTCAAACTTTTTTTGCTTAAAAGATGGCAGGTGAATTTGTAATTTTTCATCTTCAAATTTTTCAAATGAATAAATATTATTTGCCTCAAATATTTAAAAAAATTTGACTCCAGGAAATACTCTCTTTGCAGTATGCCTTTTAAATGCAATTATTATTTAATTGTCAATAATAATTTTTATATAAGCTTATGAATTTTTACATAGAATACCCGCTGAAGAATCAGCAAGTTTTCTATGTAAGGATAGCATATTATTTTAAAAATAAAACTTAATGAGAATCTGTATGCTATAAGCTCCCAGATAATTCAAGAGAATCTTGCACATCTCAGTAAAATTTTAAAACGCATTCCATATTATCAAGCAAAAAAACCAGTATGGTGTTTTTCAATTAACTATTTTATACGGGCAAAATAATTTTAAATTCACTTCCCTCATTTTCCTCCGATGCCACTTTTCCACCTGATCCTCCAGAGTGCACTGAGCGTATGGATAATTCACCTCCATGTGCTTTGATAATATCATAACTTAAACTTAATCCCAATCCAGTTCCCTGTCCTGTTGGTTTGGTGGTGAAGAATGGCTGAAATATTTTATCAATGATGTTTTGAGGAATGCCGTTGCCGTTATCTGTGACTTTTATTTCTATTTTATCATTTAACTTTTTGGTGACTATATGGACTGTTGGGATGTACAAACCATCTTCAGTTTTGAGTTGTGCAATTTGATCTTTGAGCTTTTCATTTACTGCATAAAATGCATTGTTGAATAAATTTAAAAGCACCCTGCCAATATCCTGCGGTATGATGTTTATTTTTCCAATATGTTCATCAAATTCTGTCTCCATGATTGCATTGAAAGATTTGTCCTTTGCACGCAAACCATGATAACTCAATCTTAAATATTCGTCGCACAAAGCATTGATATCTGTTGCTTCTTTTTGCCCTTTACTGGATTTTGAATGTTGCAACATGCCTTTTACAATAGCATCGGCGCGCTTGCCATGTTGATTTATTTTTTCTTCGTTTGCTATAACAACTTTCGAAATCGCTTTCGCATCATCATAATTTCCTTTATCAATTTCATTATTTAATTCAACCAACATTTCTTTATTCACCTCACTGAAATTATTCACGAAGTTTAAAGGGTTTTGTATTTCATGTGCAATGCCTGCAGTAAGTTCGCCAAGCGAAGCCATTTTTTCGGATTGGATGAGTTGGGCTTGCGTGGATTTTAATTCTGATAAAGTAATTTCAACTTTATTCTTTTGTTTTTCCAATAAAACATTTGCCTTTTGTTTATGCTTGTTACTTTTAAATTGTAGGATAGCGATTAATATTACGGCAAGAATTGAAATGCCCAGTGTGATAATAATGAAATATTGTTGATTTTTTATACGTTTTGCTTCTGCATCTTTCTTATCCTGCTGCGCTTTGTCCACAGCTTCTTTTTTATCAAATTCATACTGCATTTGTGTTTCTACTATTTTTTTTGTGTTCTTTTCATTAAACAAACTGTCGCGGTATATAACAGAAAGTTTATAATATTCAAATGCCTGTTTAAAATTTCCTTGCATACTATCTAAGGTTGCAAGACCCTGATAGCCATTTTTTATATAATCTACACTTCCCACTTTTTTTGCAAGCGATAAGCCTTTATTCAGGTAACTGGAAGCATCGTTAATTTTATTTTGTTTTGTATAGGTATTTCCTATTTGAATGTACGCGTCAGCAATACTGCTGCTATCTTCTAATTCTTCACTTACTTTTAAATATGCAGAAAAGTATTTCAATGCTTCAGGATAATTTTTTTCGCTAAAATAAATATCGCCGATATTGATATAAGAATCTGTGATTCCACTTTTGTCGCCGATTTCTTCTTTTATTTTTAAAGAAGCATAATGATTTTTTAAAGCTTCAGAATAATTCCCCAGTTGGTTATAAACACCTCCGATATTATTATATGCATTCCCAATTCCTTTTTTGTCGCCGATTTCTTTTTTTATTTTTAAGGAAACTAAAAAATAATTTAATGCTTCAGTCAATTGGCCGCGGTCATTATAAACTTTTCCAATATTGTTATAGGAAGCAGCGATTCCTTTTTTATCTCCTAATTCTTCATTTATTTTTAAAGCAGCAATATGATTTTTCAATGCCTCGGCATAATTTC
>JBBRSI010000015.1:0-40444 GCA_038245585.1 Chitinophagales bacterium | reverse complement strand
CGCATCTACTAACTATGTTTCCCGCGATCGTAATTTGCCAGCGGAAATTGGACGTTATTATCCACCAAATACAGATATACAGGACAGTTTGATTTATATACAATCCGGTCCCGGAACTTATGCCACTATAAAGATTCCCGGCTTAATTGGTTTGCCAAATATTATTATTCACCGGGCAGAACTGATCATGCAACAGGTAGTGGATAATGTGAACAATTCAGATACTTTATATAATACGCCAAATTTATTTTTATTGGCAAAAAGTGACTCATCTTTCTGGTTTAATATTCCAGGTTTTGAAAACCCTGTAAATATATATAATCCAACTTCTGATGCTATATTTTCAGCTACCGCGGGTGTATTATTGAATTATCCTGATTTTGGTGGTATACCAATCAATTCAATTGATCCGCTGACTGGTAAAACCAAGTCCACATACAATTTTAGCCTGACAAGATATGTACAGGGAATTGTTACCAATCATAATCCAACGTATACATTGGTTTTGTATTCGCCTTTCAATGAAGCTATTCGAATTTCTGAACAGCAAGCATTGTACAGGACAATTTCTGCTACGCCATTAAATTATCCCGGCATTGGGCGAGTCCGGCTTGGCGGTGGAAATAATACACAGTATAAGATGAAATTTCACATTGTGTATTCCACACTATAAAATTGTATTGTTGTAGCAATTATCTTTGCAATTCTTTTAAAAAAAAATTGTATGCCTTATTTATTTACTTCAGAAAGTGTTTCTGAAGGACATCCTGATAAAGTTGCTGATCAAATTTCAGACGCATTGATAGACAACTTCCTGGCCTTTGACCCTGAAAGTAAAGTTGCCTGCGAAACACTTGTGACTACCGGACAGGTTGTACTTGCCGGCGAAGTAAAATCCAAAGCTTATCTCGACGTGCAGGAAATTGCACGTGGTGTTATTCGCCGGATTGGTTACACAAAAAGTGAATATATGTTTGAAGCAAATAGTTGCGGCATTTTATCTGCGATTCATGAACAATCTTCAGACATTAACCAGGGCGTGGACAAAAAGAAAAAAGAAGAACAAGGTGCCGGAGATCAGGGTATGATGTTTGGCTATGCCACGAATGAAACGGATGATTATATGCCTTTGGCATTGGATCTTGCGCATACTATTTTAAAAGAGCTGGCTGTACTTCGTCGTGAAAATAAACAAATCAAATATTTAAGGCCTGATGCAAAAAGCCAGGTAACACTTGAATATGATGACAATAATAAACCTGTTCGTATTGATGCGATTGTAATATCTACACAACATGATGATTTTGATACGGAAGAAAAAATGCAGGTAAAGATCAGAAAAGATATGATCAATATTTTAATACCAAGGGTGAAATTAAAATATAAGAAATACGGAAATCTTTTCAATAAAGACATTAAATATCATATTAACCCAACTGGAAAATTTGTGATTGGCGGACCACATGGAGATACGGGCGTTACAGGCCGTAAAATAATAGTGGATACTTATGGCGGAAAAGGTGCACACGGCGGCGGTGCATTTAGTGGAAAAGATCCCAGTAAAGTAGATAGAAGTGCAGCTTATGCAACCAGGCATATTGCCAAGAACTTAGTAGCAGCGGGTGTTTGCGATGAAGTGTTAGTGCAGGTTTCCTATGCCATTGGTGTAGCAAAGCCGACTTCCATCAATGTGAATACTTATAATACTTCTAAAGTAAAATTCTCTGATACAGAGATTGCAGAAAAAGTGCAGAAATTATTTGATATGCGTCCTTACTTTATAGAACAAAGGTTGGCATTGCGCAATCCAATATATAGTGAGACAGCAGCCTATGGCCACATGGGCAGAAAGCCTGAAATAGTTACAAAGGAATTTCATTCACCTGAGGGAAAAATTATTCGAAAAAAAATAGAGTTATTTACCTGGGAAAAATTAGATTATGTTCCAAAAGTGAAAAAAGCTTTTGGCATTAAGTAAAAATTTTCAATCCAGGGCTTCTCATTAATTAAATTTCCGATCTTACATTTCGCCGAGGTATTTATATTTCAGGAACGTATAATACGCATTATATTTTGCAATGGTGAATCCTTCCGGGCCATCTAAAAATCCAAGCCGGAAGATATAGTTTCTTAAAAAAGAAAACACGGGCGATAAATATTGTTTTATAAAACTGCTTTTCTTGCCGACAGCCGCATATTTCCTGGCATTCATGCGTGCATAGGTAATTATTTTATTTACAAAGTCCTGCCTGCTTTGAACGGTATAATGTAAAATGTAGCCTTCTAAAATTGTCACCTTATAGTTGTTGGGTAAAATAAGTTTTTCGTGCACAGCGGCGTCATTCCACGTCACTTTTTTTCGGTTAAATATTCTTAAATGGCTGTCAAAACCCCACTCACCAAAACGGATCCATTTATCACAAAAAAAGTTTTTGAAACGGATATTAAAGACTTCATCTTCATTCACTACATTCATTTGATGAATTGATTTTTTCAATTCATCATCAAGTGCTTCATCTGCATCCAGGCTGAGTATCCAGTCATATTTCGCAACAACTATTCCCTTATTTTTATTGGCACCATATCCATCCCAGCTTGTTTCAATCAGGCGGACATCATATTTATTGCAAATAGAAATAGTTTCATCTGTGCTGCCACTATCCACTACCACAATATCACTAAAAGTACCTTGCAGGCTTTGCAACGTCTTTTCTATGATGTGCGCTTCATTCTTGGTGATGATGACTACAGAGATATCCATGCTACAAAGAAACAATAAACAAAAGGATTTTTTCTATACACTTGAAAAATACAATATGAAAGAAAAATGCTGCATTTGGCAACAATTAATTCGAATTAGTTCCAGTTCTAATTTTAAAAATCAATGTTAAAGAGGTTGCCAATCATTTAACTCCTAAAAAAAACAAAAATATATTTCTACGCTTCATAAAAAGTATAAAATTTGGGTATGGAATTGCATGAAAAAAAATCAATAGGCCTGCATTTGCAGTTGCAGTTTTTTTCCAAGCCAGCCTTGATCTAAGGGAAGTATCCATGCAGAACACCATTCTTTTTTATTCAATACCATATTATTAAAATAAATGGTATTTTTTGAAATTATAAGTTCTTCTAAAGAATTTTTTATTGCAGGGAAAGTCATTACCCGAATTTCATTTTCAATAATGAGCGCAGGCTTTAGCCTGTCGAGTAATTGAACGTTAAATTTATTTTCAATTTGCTTGATGAGTCTTATTGAACTGTCCGTACTGCATCCGCTGACGCCAAACTTTGTTTCATCAGCCATGAGTACAATAAAATGTTTAAAAAATAATTGCCCAAAACCACTCACTTCATTTCCATGCGTATTCCAGCCGCTCACAAAATCTGACAGAATTTTATTAATTTCAATTTCTTCTGAATCAGCGAATGCACGGTTGCTTTGATAAATCCACACGCGTGATGCATCCGGAAAATTCGTTGGAATATATTTTTGATAATCGAGCTCCATATTAAATTTTTAAAATCTTTTTATTCCATATTTCTTTCAATTAATTCTGCTATATCGAGTACCTGCACTTCATTTTCTTTTTCGCGATTTTTTACACCATCTGTTAACATGGTATTACAAAAAGGACAGGCAGCAGCAACAATATCCGGCTGCAGGCTTAACGCTTCATCAGTCCGTTCTATATTGATTCTTTTATTGCCGGGCTCATCCTCCTTAAACATTTGTGCGCCACCGGCACCACAGCATAAACCATTGCTGCCACAGCGTTTCATTTCTACAAGTTCTGCATCCAATGCTTCCAAAACTTTCCTGGGCGCTTCATAAATATTATTGGCGCGCCCGAGGTAACAACTATCATGGTACGTGATTTTTTTACCTTTAAATTCACCTTCTTCTTTCATTTTAATTGTACCCTCATCTATCAGTTGCTGCAAAAAAACCGAGTGGTGAATGATCTCATAATTACCTCCCAATGCAGGGTATTCATTTTTAAAAATATTGAAACAATGCGGGCAGGCTGTAACCATTTTTTTAATACCATATCCATTCAATACCTGGATATTATTATAGGCCATCATTTGAAATAAAAATTCATTGCCCGATCTTCTTGCAGGATCGCCATTGCACGCTTCTTCATTCCCTAAAATGGCGAATTTGATTCCCACTTTTGTAAGAATAGTTGCAAATGCTTTAGTGATTTTTTGTGCACGCTGATCAAAACTTCCGGCGCAGCCAACCCAAAATAAAATATCCGGGGATTCTCCTTGGGCCGCCATTTCTGCCATCGTGGAAATATGCATTCGTTTTTTTTCAAAAGTACAGAATTAATTTATTGTGTTTAAAAATGGCTCAGGTAGTTTTTTTACTGGATTTGTTGTACATCATATTTCTAATATTCTTAGGCATAAGATTTATTGAAAGCAGTTTCTTATTTTGCAGCCCTAATTTATACATGCATATACTTTTCATTTTATTCATTGGCTGGCTGGTGAGTTTTTTAGGCCAATTGCCTTTGGGTACAATGAGTATTACTTCCACGCAAATCGCTGTACAGGAAAATTTTACAAATGCCTGGAAATTCTCGATTGGCGTGACTATTATTGAAATTATTTATTTACGTCTCACGCTTTCCGGTGTAAACTGGATACTTTCTCATGAAATCTTTTTTTTAATATTAGGCTGGTTCACGGTCGTGTTTTTCATGGCTTTGGGTATATATAGTTTTGTGGCTGCACGCAAACAAACGCCGGATAAAAAAGCATTTTTGCTGGAAAATAAACTGGATCGTTTTTTTCTTGGCTTGAGCATGAGTGCATTAAATCCCGCACAAATACCATTTTGGTTTATCTGGAGCAGTTACCTGATGCAATTAAATGTACTTGCTAAAACAAGTTTGGAATTTAATCTTTTTACAATTGGTTGTGGTGCTGGTACCATCACGGGCCTGGCATTATACATGTATGGCGGAAACTGGCTCATTACAAAAATGAATGTAAGTACCAAAACGCTCAACACCATTATGGGCATTATCTTTATAATAGCTGCACTGGCGCAATTGTACCGCATGTTATTTGTAAAATCAGTAGTATAAAATTTATTCAGGCTCATTCATTTCTACCGCCCATTTATCACGTTCATCGGGTGGGAGTTTCCAGGGGGAAAAATTATTTTCAACGCTGTTAAACATATTATTCCATTCTGCCGGCGCATTGCTTTCTTCCATAATTAGGTACCTGCGCAATTGATAAATAATATCCAAAGGACTGATGCTTACGGGACATGCTTCCACACACGCATTACAAGAAGTACAAGCTCTTAATTCTTCCGCGCTGATATAATCATGCAGTAAAGATTTTCCATCATCCACAAAACGATTATTTGTACGAATATTATTTCCAACTACTTCGGCCCTGTCCCTCGTTTTCATCATGATGGTTCTTGGGCTTAATAATTTGCCCGTGATATTTGCCGGGCAGGCGGCACTGCATCTTCCACATTCCGTGCAGGTATATGCATCGAGCAAATTTTTCCAGCTCAGATCCATCGTATCTTTTGCACCAAACTTTTTATGAGTTGTTTCGGGCGCATCTGCCGGAATTAATTCAGGTTGCATAGCGTATAAAACTTCCTGCTGAATTTCCGGCATATTATTCATTTTTCCCTGTGGTTCCAAGCGCGCATACCAGGAATTTGGAAATGCCAGTAAAATATGCAGGTGCTTTGAATAGGGGAGATAATTTAAAAATGCAAAGATGCCGAATATGTGCAGCCACCAGCAAAAGCGTTCTGTGAAAATCAAAGATGAATCACTCATTCCATTTAAAAGCGGGTGCAAAAGAGATGAAAACCAAAAATTGCCTGTAACTGCTTCTCCGTAATGGCCAACTCCCCTTGATTGCAGGATGGTATCACCCGCATTCATGGTGAGGAATAAACTCATTAAAATGATCTCTGTAATTAAAATATAATTCGCATCACTGCGGGGCCAGCCATCGAGGTCTTTACTCCATAGCCGTTTTACTTTTACAACATTTCTTCTTAATAAAAATATTACGCAAAATACCAATACCCCAACAGCCAGGAATTCAAAGCCATTGATCAGACCGATATATAAAGCGCCCAATGGTTTGAAGAATAAACGATGTGTGCCGAAAACCCCGTCCAGCGCTATTTCCAGTACTTCAATATTAATAATTACAAACCCCGCATATACCACGAAATGCAGCACTGCGACCAACGGATTTTTAAACATCTTTTTCTGACCGAATGCCAGCAGCAAAACATTTTTCCACCTCCTTCCTTTTTCATCATTGATCGTTTCATCACGACCGGCCAAAATGTTTTGCCGGATTTTTTTTGCATTCATGCTAAAAAAAATGACCGAAACCAACGCCAGTAAAATGAATAATGCCTGTGGTAAATATTGCATGAAAGGTTTATTTCAATTTCAATGAATGATAAAATTGAATGCTAAGGTAAAACTTTGTTGTATTGTTTAAACATGTATAAGCAGATTGTTTTATTTTTGAACGCATAAACACGGCCATTCATGCAAGAAAAAAAATTGGTGCTTACAAAAGAAATTGCCGCGCAAAAGATCTCCAGGCTCGCACTGGAAGTGGCCGAACATTTGGCCGGAGAAAAAAGTCCGCTAATAATCATTGGCATCCGGGAAATTGGTTTTGACCTGGCAAAAAAAATTGCAGCGTTGATTGCTGATTATATTAAAACAAGTATTGAAGTGGTGTCCGCAACAATCAATAAAACAAAACCGGGTGACATCAAATTTGATAAAGAAATTGATTTAAATAATAAAAACATTTTACTCATTGATGATGTTTGTAATAGTGGTAAAACGTTGTTGTATGCAGTGAAACCATTACTGGACTTTTATCCAAAGCGCATACTGGTATTGGTTTTGGTAGAAAGAATGCACAAACTATTTCCGATACAACCAGACTTTGTCGGGCTTTCACTTGCCACTACTGACGATGATTTTATAAAAGTAAAACTGGAAAAAGGGGAGTTTTCAGCAGTCGTTGAAAGTGACTAATCACATGAAATAATATTGATCATTTTATAATTTATTTAATAATACATAAGGCATGGACAATACAACAACAGAAAGAATTAATGAGTGGTTAAATGGCAATTATGATCAGCAAACAAAAGATTCTATTCATACAATGCAACAGGAAAATCCTTCCGAACTGGAAGATGCATTTTATAGGGAATTGGAATTTGGAACGGGTGGTGTGCGGGGAATTATGGGTGTGGGAACCAATCGTATGAATCAATATACCGTGGGCAAAGCAACCCAGGGTTTTGCAAATTATCTCAAAAAAATATTGGGCGATGATGCACTTATATCCATGGTGATCGCTTATGATAGCCGTAATCAAAGTTCATTCTTTGCTGATATAACGGCACATGTTTTTGCGGCAAACAATATTTATGTGTATTTATTTGAATCCCTGAGACCTACACCAGAATTGAGCTATGCGATCCGTTATCTAAAAGCCAACGGCGGCGTTGTATGTACGGCATCACATAATCCCAAAGAGTATAACGGCTATAAAGCGTACTGGTCTGATGGTGCGCAACTGGTGCCACCACATGATGCCGGCGTGATGGAAGAAGTTGGAAAAATTAATAGTGTGGATGAAGTGAAATGGACAGGCAATGATGAGCTTATTAGTAAGATCGGTAAAGAAGTAGATACCGCTTATATTCAAATGGCAAAAGGTTTGAGTGTACATCCTGCAAAAATCGCATTGCAACACGATTTAAAAATTGTATACACACCAATACATGGCACAGGCATTCAATTAGTACCACAAGTTTTAAAAGCCTATGGTTTCACAAATTTTTCTGTAGTAAAAGCGCAGGAAAAACCGGATGGTAATTTTCCCACTGTTATTTATCCAAACCCGGAAGAAAGTGAAGCCATGAAATTGGGACTGGAACAGGCAGAAATAATGGACGCGGATATTCTTTGTGGTACTGACCCGGATGCGGACAGGGTAGGGATTGGCGTGAAAGATGACCAGGGTAAATGGATTTTAATGAATGGCAATCAAACAGCTGTTCTTGCATTTAGTTATATGATTGAAGCGCGGAAAAAAAGCGGTCGTTCTGAACCGAATGATATGGTTATTAAAACAATCGTCACTTCTGATATGATTGATAAAGTGGCAGAAAAAAATAATATCAAATGCTATAATGTATTGACAGGTTTTAAATGGATCGCTGCACTGATCAAAGAAAAGGAAGGCAAAGAAAATTACATTATCGGTGGCGAAGAAAGTTTTGGATTAATGGTTGGTGATGAAGTGCGCGATAAGGACGCAATTTCTGCTGTTGCTATTTTATGTGAAATGGCTGCTGTAGAAAAATCACATAACAGTTCCTTGTTTTCAAAATTAATTGACTTATATCTTGAATATGGATTTTACCTGGAAGACCTGATTGGTATTACAAAAAAAGGAATGCACGGACAAGAAGAAATTTCCGCAATGATGGGTGCTTACAGGGAAAATCCGCCTTCAGAAATCAATGGTTCCAAAGTGATAGAAATATTGGATTATCAAACGCAAACTGGTAAGAATTTTCAAAATGGAAAAGAATGGAAATTAGATCTACCAAAAAGTAATGTGCTACAATTTTTCCTGGAAGATGGAAGTAAAATATCTGCACGGCCCAGTGGTACGGAACCAAAAATTAAGTTTTATTTCAGTGTACATACTGAATTACATAGTAAGGAAGAACATGATACAACACATACAAAATTGAAAAACAGGATTGAAGGCATTATCAATTCAATGAAACTAAAATCGTAAAAATTTGATTTTCTTTCATTAAAAAGAAATCGATTTCTTCTGAATATATTTTGAAAAATTACACCGACACATACCAGCATAAAGGCCTGCGTAAAAGGCTCGCAGCACAATTGCGTGAAAAAGGGATTAAAGATGAAAATATTTTGCAGGCAATTGAAAATATTCCGCGTCATTTTTTCCTGGATTCTGCATTTGATAAAATTGCTTATGAAGACAGAGCATTTCCAATAGGTGAAGGTCAAACTATTTCTCAACCATATACTGTTGCTTATCAAACAGAATTACTGCAGGTAAAAAAAGGCATGAAGGTTTTGGAGATTGGCACTGGAAGTGTTTACCAGGCTAGTGTTTTAAGTGAAATGGGTGCACGCGTTTATACCATTGAAAGACAAAAAAAGCTATTTGAAAAAAACAAATCCTTTTTATTTAAATCGAAATACCCCAACATCAAATTTTTTTATGGCGACGGCTTTGAAGGGCTTCCTTCATTTGCACCATTTGACAGGATCATTATCACTGCAGCAGCGCCGCATATTCCCCCAAAATTATTACAACAATTAAAAGTGAATGGCATCATGATCATTCCATTGGATGAAGGAAATATGCAACGAATGCTTCGCATAACAAAAATATCGGATTCAGAAAACAGAGAAGAATATTTTGATTATTTTTCTTTTGTACCCATGCTTTCGGGAAAAAAATAAACCTGTCAGAAAATCCGGCAGGTTTATTTTTTCATCAACAACGAAGTTTATTTTCCACCTCCCATGCCACCGGACATATCCGAATCGCCGCCAGAGTCTTTGGTATTTCTGCGTTTAAATAAATTTGCATCTATTTTTCCAAATCGATAACTCAGATTTACGCGAAGTACCTGCGGATCACGAAAACGAGTAGAAGTCTGTGTGAAATAAGGAGACTCCGAATACTGTTTATTTACCGCTGTTTTGAAAATATCATTCATGCTCATGGATAATGAAAGGGTATTCGTTCCTTTAATTGTCCAGTCTTTTTTCAATCCCAGGTCAAAACTGTAATTCGGGAAAATATAGCCCTGTGTTGTTCCCAGTCCACTACTTCCAAAGAAACCGCCACGGCCTCTTCCGCCATTATCGGGAGGAAGAATTGTTTTTGCCTGGTAATTACCGGAAAATTGGATCGTGAATTTTTTAGGGAGACGGATATTATTATTCCATTTTCCAAACCAGCTCACACGCTGGTTGCTCACATTCAATTGGGCAGCGCCACCATTGATAATTGAATTGTATAAATTCACATTCAAGGTAAGATCCCAAATTTTAAAAAGATTGATTCGGTTGGTCAGTTCTAATCCATAAGACCAACTATTATTCGCATTGGCATATGTATTAAAGACAACTGTGTCTTCGGGATTCAAAGGGCTTGGGCCTACATATTGAAAACTGGTGATCAGGTTCGTTGTATGACGCCCGTAAATAGTAGCCAGGAAATTTGAATTATTTTTATAGGAAATATTGTAAGACAATTCACCCAGGTCTGTAAATTCCGGTTTCAATCCTGCATTACCTACACTTAAATTTTGGGGATCTGAGTAATCAATGAAAGGCAGTAACTGGAAGAAATTTGGCCTGTTGATTTTCCTGGAATAATTTAATTGTATATCTTGTTTATCAGCTAATTGGTATGTGATAAAAGTACTTGGGAAAAAACTAATTGGAAAGTCTACTTTAAATGTAGAGTCTTTTCCGAGCAATGTTCCATTATAGTTTGAACTCTCCGCACGTAAACCAAGCTGGAATCTGAATTTATCCAGTTTAAATGAATAGGTGGAATAAGCTGCAAACACTTCATCTTTAAATTTATAATTACTGTTTAATGCAGGTACAGGTATATATTTTCCCGCGGAATCATTATAAAAGGATTGCATACTTATATTATCATTGCTGCGAATAGCGGCCCTTACACCAGCTGCGAACTTTGTATTTTCGGTAATAGGGTTTTCATAATCGGATTGTATAACAAGATAATCTGTAGTGCCATTACCTTCACTAAGCTGTTTTATTGGTAACCCTTTCGGATTTGAGTTTGGGAAGAAAGTATTGGTCAGATAATTCCCATTATTTGTATTTGTACTTGCATTATAGTTCGCATCAGCAGTAATGTTATGTCCTGATTTGGTAAAATTGTGTTTAAAACTAAGTCCATATCTGTTACTGTTAAATGTGAATTCGGAGTTTGATAAACGGGAACTGTATGAAGCGAAATTATTATTCACAATGGAATCAATAACCTGGTCATCCATTGAACTGAATTTTCCATGATTGATGCTATAAGAAAAAGTAAGTGTATTACGAATATCAATTAAATAATCCAGGCTTGCACGGCCATATGCAAAATATCCGGTTGAAGTTCCATCATCAGTAGAATAAATATTCATAGGTGTATCAGAAATATTATCCCGGTCTGTTATTGAATTAGAGTTTGATTTCCGTTGATTATATCCAGCGCTTAAACTGATATTTATTTTATTATGACGGTAACTCAGGTCGCCTCCAAGACTTGCTCTTCCTTTAGAATCAATACCAGCTCTTATGCCACCATTATATCCTGTCTTAATATTTTTCTTTAATACAATATTCAAAATACCAGCACCTCCACCGGAAGCATCAAACTTTGCCGAAGGGTTGGTAATAAGTTCCACTTTATCTATCAAATCAGCAGGAATCTGATCATACGTTAAAGTAGTGGGACGGCCATCAATAAATAATTGAGGTGTTGCATTTCGCATGGTCACTTTTCCATCAATATCCACATTCAGTGTTGGAATTTGACGCATTACTTCCGTTGCAGTTTGTCCCTGGCTCATGATATTTTTATCTACATTGAAAATTTTCCTGTCAACACCCATTTCAAAAAATGGTTTTGCTGCCGTTTGAATCGTAACTCCGGCAAGCGTATTTTCTGTAGGTTCCATTTTAATATTCCCCAGGTCCTTGTCAATCATACTCATCAATGACATCATTTGATTGGCCTGGTTATCCGCGCTTTTAGTGCCTTTCATAGAAACACCAAAAGAAACTTTAGTGGAATTGTCTGCATAACCCACAGCAGATACATGCATATTAAATTCACCAAAAACAGGGATATTTTCAAGACTAAAGTCTCCATTTGTTTTGGTTAAAACAGTAGCAATAATTCCAGTTTGCATTTTCCTGGTGGCAGAGTCAAATTTTTCACCGGTCAGTTGCACAGAAGCAAGTTCAATGCCTTTATTGGTTTTACTATCCACAACTTTGCCATAAAAATGCCCCGCATTCATGCCTTTTCTACCGCCCTGGTTTCCACCCTGCGGATATTGCGCGATGGCCTGGAAGGTGCTAAAAAATGCTATAAAGATTAATAATTTTTTCATTCAATTCAATTATGCCGCAAATTTCTACAAAAACATTCGTAGCTAAAACTCATTTAAGGATAAACGGCAAAAGAAAGCCTTGATTTCCTGTCTTTTATCTTTTTGTTAGGAAATCCAAAATGTGCAAATATTTGTCAGGTTTTATATATTCAATAAAGCTTTGCAGTTGAAAAATGCGCTTAGAAATTGAAAAAACAACATCAAATAAAAAAGTCAAATCTTTTTTATTTTAAAAACGCTTACAATGTGAATAATGCTAAAAAGAAAAGGCTAAAAGAAAAATTATATTAAATAAAAATAGAAACAGAAGGAAATAAAAAACCGCCAGTAATATAAAAGACTGGCGGTTTTTTGGGGAGATTGAAGGGGATCGAACCCTCGACTTTCAGGACCACAACCTGACGCTCTAACCGACTGAGCTACAACCTCCGTATATTGAATTATAAAATCGCGACAAAAATAATTTAAAACGTTTAATGTTTCAAAACAAAGTTTTAATAAACACCGAAATACTTGTTAATAAGGAAGTGCGGGATTTGAAACTATATTAATTGACTTAATTTTGATTATATGTTTAAAAAAATTTGCACATTTATGATTAGTAAAAAAGGCCTTCCTTTTCTCCTCGTACTGATTTTCAGTATTGTTTTCTTTGCATTCAAATATAGCGCGTCAGAAACAACACCTGATGTCCGCCAGCAGCAATTGCTGATGGCAATTGGTAATATTTTAGAACAAAAACATTATGATCCCCAGTCAATAAATGATGATTTTTCAAGGAAAGTGTTTAAGGAAGTGATCGACAATACAGATCCTGAAAAAACAATTTTACTGCAGGAAGATATTAATGCATTAAAAGTATATGAAACTAAAATTGATGATGAAATTCATGGTGCGCCATTGGAATTTTATCCTGCTGTTTCTACTATTTATTTCAAACGCGTTGATGAAATCATCACTATATACAGGGATATTTTATCAAAGCCATTTGATTTTTCCATCGATGAACAGGTACAATTGAATCCGGAAAAATTGGATTATCCGGCAAATAATGCGCAACGTATTGCCAGGTGGCAAAGCAAGTTGAAATATGCTACGCTCACGCGTTTTGCGGATTTGCAGGAGCAGAGTGCAAAAGCAAATGCCAAAGATTCGATGGCTTCAAAAACAGATGCACAATTAGAAAAAATGTCAAGGGACAGGGTACTTTCTGCACTTGACAGATTTTACAGCCGCCTTAAAACCAGGCTCACCCCTGACGAACAATTCAATGCATTTGTAAACACGATCACCATGATTATGGATCCGCATACTGAATATTTTCCGCCTGTGGAAAAGCGGGCATTTGATGAAGATATGACTGGCCGTTTTTATGGTATAGGCGCACAACTCAAACAACAGGATGGTGAAACCACGGTTGTAAGTCTGATTACTGGAAGCCCTGCCTGGAAAAGTAAGGAAGTGGATGTAAATGATGTGATCACTAAAGTGGGCCAGGGTGCAAATGAACCCGTAGATGTGTCCGGTTTTGAGTTGGAGGATGTAGTGAAACTGATCCGGGGAAATAAAGGTGCAGAAGTAAGGATCACTTTCAAAAAAGCAGATGGTTCCACAAAAGTTGTATCATTACTTCGTGATGAAATAGTACAGGATGAAATTTTTGCAAGAAGTTCTGTTATTAATGATGGAGGCAAAAAGATCGGGTATATTTTTCTGCCTGAATTTTATGCAGATTACCAACGGCCCGATGGCAATAAATGTTCCGAAGATGTTGCCGCCGAAGTTGTAAAATTGAAGGCTGAGCATGTGGATGGAATCATTATTGATCTAAGAAATAATGGGGGAGGATCTCTATATGAAGTTGTAAGAATGGTTGGATTATTTATTCCTTCAGGGCCGGTAGTACAAGTCCGTGACAGGGATGGACAACCCCAAAGCCTGAATGATGATGATAAATCCGTTTTATATGATGGGCCTTTGGCTGTAATGGTTAATGAACTGAGTGCCTCGGCTTCTGAGATTTTTGCGGCAGCAATTCAAGATTATAAAAGAGGTGTAATTATTGGAAGCACATCAACATTTGGAAAAGGAACAGTTCAAAAAACATTGCCTCTCGGAAAACCCACAGATTACATGACTGGTGCAACAGAATATGGCGCATTAAAATTGACTTTCGAAAAATTTTATAGGGTGAATGGGGGGTCTACACAAATCAAAGGTGTTGCTTCAGACGTCGTAATTCCGGATACCTATGAATATTTAAAACTGCGTGAAAAAGAAAATCCGGATGCATTGAAATGGGATGAAGTGCCTGCTGCTAAATATGGAATATTGATGAACCCGGATACATTTTCAAAGATAGCCAAAGAAGCAAATGATATGGTTGAAGCTGATAGCGCCTATAATGTCATTAAAAAGAATACATTATTATTATCGAAAATGTCTGATGCTGAAACCAATCTTGGTTTGAAAGCTTATAAAGAAAATCAAGCTACCATTAAAAACCTGGTTAAGGCAGATGATAGTATGGGGAGGCTTGCTGCACCAATGGACATGAAATTTATGGCAGTAGATAAAAATAAATATTACGATAACCCAGATACAGGTAAAGCATTGCGTTACCAGGAATGGCTCAAATACATGCAATCAGATAAGTATATCAGCACTGCTGTGAAAGTACTGAAAATAGCAGGATTAAATAAAAATTCGCGGGTGGATGTTTTACAAAACTAAATTCATGTATCATATAAAAAAATACACGCTCTCAACGGGCGTGTATTTTTTTGCTCCATTCAAATGTTTTTAATTACTTTTAAAAAAATAAATTTATGCGATCAAAACTTATTGCAATCATACTGGGCATTTCTTTTATCATTGCCATTGCAGTTGCCGCCAATGCATATAAATTTCGTTCCACTACTATGGATACAATCGTTGTAACCGGGCTCGCTGAACAGGATTTTTCAAGTGACCTGATCGTGTGGAATGCTACATTTTCGCGAAAATCTTTTGATTTAAAAACTGCCTATACTACTTTAAAGGAAGATGAAACTGCCATCAGGAATTATTTACATATCAAAGGATTAAATGATAGTAGTATTATTTTTTCTGCTGTAGATATAGCAAAAGATTTTGACTATAAACAGGATATTAATGGAAGGTCTTTAGGTGCTGAGTTTGCCGGCTATACATTAAGCCAAAATGTAAAAGTAGAATCAAGTAGTGTAGACAAAATAGAAAAGATTTCAAGGGAAGTGACAGAGCTTATACAAAATGGAATTGAGTTGAACTCTGCAGCACCTGCATATTATAACACACATCTAGCCCAGGTAAAAATGGACTTACTCGCAAAAGCAAGCGCTGATGCAAAGGCGCGCGCGGAAACAATAGCAAAAAATGCCGGCAGTAAATTGGGCAATATGAAAAAAGCGACCATGGGAGTATTTCAGATCACAGGAAAAAATAGTAATGAAGATTATAGTTTTGGTGGCACATTCAATACCAGTAGTAAACAAAAAACTGGTTCACTTACTATTCGCATGGAATTTTTAGTGAATTAATTTTCTCTTTTTTTACAAATTTATTTTTATTACTTCTTCTTAAATATTTTTTTAGAAAGCCAGTTACTCAGCAATGCGCTTCCTGCACCAACAGCAGCACCTGCAAAAACATCCGTAGGATAATGTTCGCCTAAATATAAACGTGAATATCCAACACCAGAAGCCCACAAATAAGCAGTTACGATCACATACCATTTTTTACATTCCAATGTAAGTGTTGTAGCAGTTGCAAACGCCATGGAAACATGACCTGAAGGAAATGATTTTCCATTATCTGATCCATCATACGGGTAAATAAAATTATACTTTTCGTAAGGCCTTTCCCGGTTAATGGAATATTTTAAACCTTCTGTAATTGCGAGGTTAATGGCCAAAGCGCCTGCTGCCTGCCAGCCTTCCTGCTGCAGTTTTTTATTTTTATCAATATAACCCACTACGAGTAAACCTACTGGTAATGCGCCACTCACGGGATAGACGGAAGAAGTGGTGGCAGACCAAAATCCAGCTTTTGGATATTGCGGATTGATATTTTTTAATAAATTAATATCCCAGTTTTGCGCATGTGCCGGAGTTATAAAAAAAGAAGACAGTGCGATAATAAATACAGAAATAATTTTTTGCATATAGTTTTTTTAGTGATGGATTTATAAAAGTTTGAGGCTTTCTTCAATAGCGAGAATACGGGCTTCTGTGTCATCACGCTTTTTTTGCTCTAAAGCGATGACTTCAGCTTTAGCATTTTGAATAAACTTCTTGTTGGATAATTTTTTTAGGACAGAACTTAAAAAGTTTTTTTGATGTGCAAGGTCTTTTTCTAATCCTTCTTTTTGTGATTCGTTTTGAATTTCATTTTCTGTTTTAATAAAGAACCGGTCATTTTCTATTGCAAGGACCAATGCATCTTTTACTGGCACTTGCACAAAAGATATGTCTAAAGCATACAATTGTTTTTGCAAAAGATTCATGATAGGAAAATATAGTTGCTCATTTTCTGAAAGTATAAAAATGCGTACATTTTCCTTTGGTTTTAAATTTTGTTTGTTGCGTAAATCACGCATTGCGGAAATTATTTTTTTCAATAAAAGACCATTTTGTAAAACCAAATTATTTGCATTTGCAACTTTAATAAATTGTTTAATACACAGATCATCCTGCTCATTACGGTCTTTCAGTAAATGATAAATTTCTTCCGTAATGAAAGGCATAAATGGATGCAACATTTGCATCAATTCATCTAAAAATACAATTGATTTTTCTACGATGTTCTTTTCAATAACCTTTCCCTGCGCGGGTTTCACCCATTCGATATACCAACTGCAGAAGTCATCCCATATTAATGAATAAATTGTTTTCAATGCCTCACTGATTTGGAATTGTTGCATCTGTTCTGCAACAATTTCTTTACATTCCTGCAAGCGGTTTTCAAACCATTTGATAGCAAAACTTTCTGAAGCTTTATAATCATCCGGAGCATTTTGTGCTTCCCATATCTTCAATAATTTGACAACATTCCAAATTTTATTATTGAAATTTCTTCCCTGCTCCAAACTACTTTCATCAAATAATAAATCGTTTCCTGCGGGCGAAGAAACAATAATTCCAAAGCGCACCGCATCCGCACCATAACGATCAATTAACCCAAGAAGATCTGGAGAATTGCCCAGGCTCTTACTCATTTTTTTGCCGGCTTTATCCCGCACGATACCAGTGAAATAAACATCATTAAAAGGCTTTGTTTTTTCAAATGCATAGCCAGCCATGATCATACGCGCCACCCAGAAAAAAATAATTTCGGGCGCGGTCACCAATGTATTTGTTGGATAATAATATTTAAAATCTGCATTGCCCGGATCAGAAATGCCTCTGAAAACTTCCATTGGCCAGAGCCAAGAAGAGAACCAGGTATCCAGCACATCTTCATCCTGTCTTATATTTTTATTTTTTAATTCAGGATATTGCTGGTAAAGTGCTATTTCATTTTCAGCCACAAAAATATTTCCTGCTTCATCATACCATGCAGGAATGCGATGGCCCCACCACAATTGCCTGCTGATGCACCAGTCCTTTATATTCTCTATCCAGTGCCTGTAGAGATTTTTAAATTTGGTGGGATAAAAATTAATTTCATTATTCATTACGGGTGCTAAAGCCGGGCCGGCGAGTTCTTTCATACTCACCCACCATTGCATACTCAGGCGTGGTTCTACGATAACATCCGTTCTTTCAGAAAAACCAATTTGTGTTGTATAACTTTCTGTTTTAATTAAATAATTTTCTTTCTCTAATAACGCAACGATTTTCTTTCTTGCTTCAAAGCGTTCATCTCCAACGAAAATTTCTGCTGCGTCACTGAGAGTGCCGTCTTCATTTAATATTTCAACAATTTCTAATGAATGTTTCAATCCAATTTGATAATCGTTGATATCATGCGCCGGCGTAATTTTTAAAGCACCTGTACCAAAATCCATTTCTACATAATCATCTGTTATAATTGGGATTCGGCGATTGATTAAAGGAACAAAAACAAACTTGCCATGCAAATGTGTAAAACGTTGGTCTTTGGGGTTTACGCAAATAGCCGTATCGCCCGGAATTGTTTCAGGACGTACAGTCGCGATTTGAATAAATTCATTAGCTGTTCCATCCACTTTATATTGCACATAATACAATGTTGACTGCACTTCTTTATAAATAACTTCTTCATCACTCAATGCTGTTTTTGCTTTTACATCCCAGTGAATCATGCGTTTCCCGCGATAGATCAAACCTTTATTAAATAATTCAACAAAAGTTTTAATTACAGCTTCAGAATAATCTTTATCCAATGTAAATGTGGTTCTGCCCCAATCCGCGCTGCAACCCAATTTTTTTAATTGTTCCAAAATAATTCCACCATATTTCTCTTTCCATTCCCATGCATATTCTAAAAAAGATTCCCTGCTGATGGAAGATTTTTTAATACCTTTTTCACGAAGCATGCCAACGACTTTTGCTTCTGTTGCAATAGACGCATGGTCCATGCCGGGAACCCAGCATGCATTTTTTCCATTCATTCTTGCATCGCGTATCAGGATATCCTGGATCGTTCCATTGAGACAATGGCCCATGTGCAGGAAGCCGGTCACATTGGGTGGTGGCATAGTAATCGTATAAGCTTCCCGGTTATCTGGTGTACTTTTAAAATAGCCTTTTTCCATCCAATGTTTATACCATTTGGATTCTATAATTCCCGGTTCATAATTTTTGGTCATCTCCATAGTATCAAAAAATGGGAGCAAAGGTAAGCAGTAATATTGCAGGAAGCAATGCTGTTTTAATAGTTTTATGCGATTGCAGAAAAAGTTGATTAGCGAAAAAAAATTGTTGAAATATTTTTAAAAATATTCAGTATTTATATTTTTATACCAACCGTTAATAAAACACTTCCTTTATTATTTTTCATTTCGGCAAAAGTATTGGGCGCATCAGAGAGACGATACGGAAAATTTACGTCTTTATTAAAAGAGGCTGCATACGTCAGGTCAATAAAAAATCCATGATAGCGGTAACCAATTCCGCCGGAAGCCTGAATACGGCTTGCTTTCAGGGTTTTGTCCGAATAAGGGCTGCCATAATATGCGCCACCCAGGCGAAACATCCAGGGATCAAATTTCAGCTCGCCTCCTAATCGAAAATTTAAAGCGCCCTGGTAATAGTCTTTTATTACAGCATTTACCTGGTCATAATACGTTTTTTGACTTGCGTCTTCATTCGTTGCAGTATAAAAACGGGAACTTTTATAATTTACATATTCCAGGTCTGCAGTTATAAAGCCATGCTGTAACCTGGTATCACTGTTGTCACTGATTACAAATGCGCCACTGGCAATTGCCCGCCAGGGCGTTTGTAAAATATAATTCACTTCACCCGGATTTCCATTATTCAAATGATCGCTGCTTTCTGTAACGGTGCCTGCATAGCCTTCTGTATTAGTGGTCATCGCTGCACGAACCTGGTCGCGAAATGACATAAAAGATGGTGTATGAATAGCAATGCCCCAGCGAAATACAGGTGACATTTTGTAAATCAATCCCAATTTAGCATTGAATCCAATTCCTGCAGAAGAATAATTTTGAGTAAAAGTAAAATGATCAAAATCGTTATTTGGATTTCCAGATGCATCAGTCTCTGTATAGGTCAAGTCACGATTATAATTTGAATAAGGCATGTTTATAGAAAAGCCAAGGAATAGCCGATCGTCATTGTTTTTTGCAAATGAAAATGATCCTTCATTAAAACCACCGCGTGAATCTTCGGTACGTTCCTGGTTAATACCAGTAGCAACGGGAACAAGGCTTTTATATCCTGCAAGTTGCCCGTTCACATTAAAAGTATCAATCAAAAAAGTACGGTATGCGAGTGAAGAACCAAAAATATAGTCCTGTTCTGCGGATTGTACACTGGCACCTGCTGCAACTAATTGTTCCAGGTATTGTTCAGAAAAAGAAGTCACGTTATTGAAACCCTTGTAATAAGTGTGGTTATTGAAACTTGCGAGTTGTGTGATAGAAAATGAAAAAGCACTGCTTGTATAATTACCCATTTGTTTTCCTGTATTAAGTGTACCAATAACAATGCCTGATGACCCAAAAGAAAATCCGGAATTCTGATGATCGCTTTCAGTTCCCCGGAAATTAATTTTATTATTATTGAACAAAAAGCCAGGGGAGAGCACCACTTCCCGGGTTTTATATAAACCAATTCCAGCCGGATTCGTATTATTGGCGCTTATATCACCGCCCAAAGAACCCATAGCACCGCCAATCGCCAATGAACGCGCACTTCCCACTGGAATAAACCAGGCATTTCTTAAAGCATCTTCCGGTACTTGCGTATAGCTATTGGATATACATAAAATAGCAGTTAGAAAAATCAAAATTTTTTTCATAAATCAGAATTTTTTCTAATAAATAATTAAAAAATTGAATTTTATGGATCAATTAACCCTCGGTGGCCTGCTACTTGTATTACTTCCGGTACTTTTATTACCACTACCGCGTGATCCCTGGTTGGCATTATTCACCGGTGGCCTTTGTTGTTCGAAAGTACGTACAGGCTGATTGCGGCTGCCATTTTGAGGTGTATAATTTGGATTCTGTTCACGGGAAGAAAAATTACTTTTAAACAAAGAACCGAAAGAACGCTTATCGGATTTTTGACCGTTGCTTAAATTATAATTATTATTACTATACATGTTATTATTATACCCATTCATATTTGCATTAAAAACATTTCCTGAATATATGTTCCTGTTTTTATAGAAAACAATAGTTGTGTACGGAGAATAAAATCCCCAAGGACTATAACCCCATGGACTGTATCCCCATGGTGAGAAACCAAATGAAGCCCAGTATGAAAAAGGTGAATTGAATCCTGAACCCCAGTAAGAATAAGGGTTGTGGGAAGAATATGGATTATTGTACGCGTAATAATGATTTCCATAATAGCGGCTATCATACCAATAATCAAAATCATCCAGTGATCCCCACCTGTTGTTATCCTGAACTTTCATACGCAGGTAATTATTATCTTCAGGATTTATATAATTGTCTGAATTGTCCTGGTTATTTGCGGGTGAATAGTACACATCATCCGGTGTTTGACCGCTGCGATAAGTAGAACAGCCAGTAAATAAAAAAGCTGCAATGATGATGAGAAAAAGATTTTTATACATTATAAGTGAGTTTATTGTGAATGAAAAATGAAGTAACTACATTTGCCGTTTTACAGGCATTTTTATTATGTCATAAAGATACATAAATTACAGGAAACAATTTTTTTAATCCTGTTAAACCTATATTACAAATCTAACGCTTGTTTGGAGTAAAAAATTATATATAAAAAATATTTATGGCAAAAGAGATTACAACCAGGAAAGACGATTATTCGCAATGGTATAATGATATTGTTTTAAAAGCAGGCCTTGCGGATTATAGTGCTGTTCGCGGTTGTATGGTTATTAAACCTTATGGCTATGCCATTTGGGAAAAAATGCAGCAACAATTGGATAAAATGTTTAAAGATACGGGCCATGTAAATGCCTATTTTCCTTTATTAATTCCTAAAAGTTTTTTGAGCCGGGAAGCCGCACATGTAGAGGGCTTTGCCAAAGAGTGTGCTGTGGTTACCCATTACCGTCTAAAAAATGATGAATCAGGTAAAGGAATTATTGTAGACCCGGATGCAAAACTGGAAGAAGAATTGATCATAAGACCGACATCTGAAACAATCATCTGGAGTACGTATAAAACCTGGATACAATCTTACCGTGATTTGCCTTTACTAATTAATCAATGGGCAAATGTGGTTCGCTGGGAAATGCGTACCCGTTTGTTTTTACGTACAACAGAATTTCTCTGGCAGGAAGGTCACACTGCGCATGCCACGCAACAGGAAGCAGAAAATGAAACTATTCAAATGCTGAATGTATATGCAGATTTTGCAGAAAATTTTATGGCGATGCCGGTGATCAAGGGCGTTAAAACTGCCAACGAACGTTTTGCCGGTGCGGTAGAAACTTATTGTATAGAAGCGCTCATGCAGGATGGAAAAGCTTTACAGGCGGGGACTTCTCATTTCCTGGGACAAAATTTTGCCAAAGCGTTTGATGTTAAATTCAGTGATAAAGAAAATAAACTGGATTATGTGTGGGCTACAAGTTGGGGCGTAACCACACGGCTCATAGGCGCGTTGGTGATGACACATAGTGATGACGATGGATTAATTTTACCACCCAGTCTTGCACCCATTCAAGTTGTGATAATTCCTATTTATAAAAATGAAGAACAAAAAAAGATTATCAGTGATAAGGTAGCAACAATAATTACAGGATTGAAAGCTTTAAACATTTCGGTAAAATATGATGATGCCGAGCATACAAGGCCAGGCTGGAAATTTGCAGAATATGAAATGAAAGGCGTGCCGGTCCGCATTGCCATTGGCGCGCGCGATATTGAAAATAATACGGTGGAATTGGTGCGGCGCGATACACGTGAAAAAACGAATGTGTCTTTGGATGGTATTGATCAATATATTAAAAGTCTGCTTGAAGAAATTCAGCAATCAATTTTTGATAAAGCAATGAAATTCCGCAATGAAAATATAATCGCTGTAAATACTTTTGAAGAATTCAATGCAGCACTTGATAACTGTGGTGGATTTATTTCCGCGCACTGGGATGGAACTTCAGAAACCGAAGAAAAAATCAAAGAGTTGACCAAAGCAACTATACGTTGTATTCCTTTGGACAATAAACAGGAGGAAGGAAAATGTATTCTAACCGGAAAGCCTTCCAGTCAAAGGGTTTTATTTGCACGGGCTTATTAATTTTTGATTCAAATTTCGTCGCAGGAAAAGTGTGTTCATTCCTATGTGTGAAAATTGTTTTGGGAATGTTTTTTTATTTCCGCCGGAAACAGTAGTTTTCAGAATATTTTTTCACTTTAAACCATCATTTATGGACCAAACTACTCCGGGGTATGCACCACTGCAACCACACCAACCAGGTTTATTGCCACCCAAGAATTGGCTGGTAGAATCAATTTTAGTAACACTTTTTTGTTGCCTGCCTTTTGGTATTGCAGGTATTATTTTTGCAACACAAGTAAATACCAAATTTCAAATGGGTGACCATGCGGGCGCTTTGCAGGCATCACAGGATGCAGGCAAATGGACGAAGATTGGATTCTTTGTCGGCCTGGGTGTATATGTTCTTTACATCATTGCAATGTTTGCATTTGGCCTCACTGCTTTCTGGTCATCGTGGGGTATAATGAATGGAAATAATTAATGCTGAATGTAAAATGATCATTCAACGGCAAAATTATTTGCCTGTAATTCTAAAAAGTATAGCGGTATTAGCAATAATATCGTTATACACTTTTTATGATGCCAGGGGCCCGGAATCTTTTTTCCCGCAATGTCCTTTTCATGCGCTTACAGGTTTGTATTGCCCGGGATGCGGCTCGCAGCGGGCTTTATCGGCATTGTTGCATGGAAATTTTGTAGATGCTTTGCATGATAATCTTTTGGCAATGATCAGCCTTCCGGTTTTACTTTTTGCCGCTACAGTGTATACTATGAATTTTTTCAGGCAGAAAAAATTAAAGCAATCTATTTTTTATAAAACCTGGTTTGTCTGGCTAATACTCACCTCCGTAATTGTATTTACAATACTCAGAAATATTCCTGCATTTCCTTTCTCCATGTTAGCGCCATTACAATAAATTAAAGTGCAGAAGCGAGATAATTATAATCCTGAATGATGGTATATAAAAATTGAATAGGAGCATCTTGTTTATTATGAATATGCAACACATTTTCTATTTTTCGCATGGTATCAAAAACGATCATCGTATTGGAATAGCGATGCGCATTCATAATTACTTCTTTTACTAACTGTATATCTTTGTCTGATAAATTAATCACTTCAGGATAAACGGGCATATAACTATTTTCTGCAACCGGTGAATAAATGGTTTGTGTGATTTTTGTTTTCGGTTTTGTTTTTATAACTGCAGTTCCTGCAACAATATCGCCGAGCCGCTGATGTTTTTCAGAAGCTGCTACTAGTATAACAGCCAGCAAGCCTTGGGTTAACGTAAAATCTATCAGCCGGAAAAGCCAGCGCATCAAATATTGCGAAAGCGCGGGCTGATTGCCGTTCAGGCTGATAACACGAATACTCAACGCCATTTTTCCCACACTTTGTCCATTGAACATAGTTTCACAAAACAGGTGGTAAAAAACAATGGGGATCACCAGCACGAGGATAAAAATCCAGGGATTAGAAGAAAGAAAATTATCAAAATTTCCAAATCCAATAATAGCCATGAATAAGATAATATAACCGCCAATACAGAGAAAATCGATCAATCGGGCAAAGATCCTGTCGGACAAGCCCGCCAGTTCATAATCTAATTCAATATTTTGCGTAGTTGTGACAGAAATTATTCCCATTTGCCAAAGATGAAAAAAAAAATTGTTTCTTTGATACCTTTCCGGAAATGATATGCGAGAAGCCCAGTTTTTAAAACAAAATGCAGAGAAATGGAAGCAATATGAAAGTATATTGGTTTCCGGTTCTGCAACGGATGAATTAGCTTCGGGTTTCGTGGAACTGACAGACGATCTGGCTTATGCGAGAACTTTTTACCCGGAAAGTAATTCTGTAAAATACCTCAACGTGCTTGCTTCCCGTTTTCATCAAAAAATTTATAGAAATAATAAAGAAAAACGCGGGCGTATATTTTGGTTCTGGCAATTTGAATTGCCTGTTTTATTTAAAAAATATCAACGACAATTTTTAATATCTTTTTTATTTTTTCTTGTCTTCGCATTGATGGGCGCACTTTCTGCAAAGTATGATGAAAATTTTGTACGACTTATCCTGGGCGACGATTATATCAATATGACCACGCATAACATTGAAGCAGGAGATCCTTTCGGTGTGTATAAAAGTGCAGACTCATTAAGCATGTTTTTCTTTATAGCATATAACAATATTTCTGTCGCATTTTTGGGTTATGTGCTGGGTATATTTTTTTCTGTGGGAAGTATCTGGATGCTTTTACGAAATGGCATCATGATGGGTTCTTTCCAGTATTTCTTTATTTCAAAAGGACTGGGCTTACGTTTTCTCACAGTTGTCTTTATCCACGGTACACTTGAGTTGTGGAGCATCATCATTGCGGGCGCTGCGGGATTGATTTTAGGAAATAGTATTTTATTTCCCGGGACTTATAAAAGAAGTGTTTCTATTTTGCGCGGCGCGAAAGATGGTTTGAAAATAGTAGTTGGATTGATTCCACTTTTTCTAACGGCTGCATTTTTTGAAAGTTTTGTTACACGTCAAACAGAAATGCCCGTCATCATCAACATAATAATTTTAGCCGGTTCTCTATTTTTTATCATTTGGTATTTTATCATTTATCCAAACAAGCTGCATAAAAAAATGCAACAGGCTGGCGCAGATATAATTCCTGAAAAATCAACTTCAAACTTTATTCAATGGTTCAGCAAAAAGTCCAACTTCGAAAAATAAGAGACCTCAGTGATAACCTGAGTGATACTTTCCAGTTTATACGCCAGGAATTTAAGCCGCTTGTAAAATCATTTGTATTGATAGCGGGTGCTTTTCTGCTTGCCAATGCGATCATGAGTGGTATTTATCAAAAGACCGCATTCGGTTTCCTGGATACATTAAAGAGTGGTGGAGTGGGAAATGAAACACAAATGTTTAGTTCTCTATTTTCGCCGGGTTATTTTATTACTATCGGGCTAACCTGGTTAAGCATGCTTTCCATGAATGTGGTCGTAGCATGTTATATGAAAATATACCAGGAAAAAAATGAATCTCCATCCAGTGAAGAAGTATGGAATTATTTTATCCGCTATTTCCCCAAAGTAATTTTATTCAGTATTCCTCAAATTATCCTGGTCATTATAGGCTTGGTTTTATGCCTATTTCCCGGTATTTACCTGGCTTTTGTGTTTGTGCCTTTCCAGTTTATTATTGTCCTGGAAGATGCAGATTTCGGATCAGCTATGAGCCGTTGTTTTGAAATAATTAAAAGAAATTTCTGGATGTCGGTTGGAATATATGTCGTGGCATATTTAATTTATACTTTTTCTTCAAGTATCATTGGCCTTGTAGTTGCTGGAATTGTTGGTGTAATCTCTTACCTCACTACAAAACAGCTTAGTACAACTGTTGGAATCGTAATGAGTGTAATTAGTATTGTAGGCTATGCGTTTTACCTGGTCTTTTTGGTTTCTGCTTTTTTGAATTATTGCAGTCTCACAGAAAGTCATGATGGAACGGGCCTGGCAGCAAGATTAGAAACGCTTGGTGAAAAAAATGATTTACATAACAACCAGGAAGAAGAATATTAATGAAATCAATATTGTTTTTTATATTTTTTCTTTTAAGCAGTTTAACTGTTTTACCCAGGCAAATGCCTGCGGCTGATTCTTCTGAAATACATGTACGGGTAATTCCTGAAAAAGTTATCAAGTACTATAAAAACAACCCGGCTTATGATTATGAAAAAGTGATTCCACAGGAAAAATCTTTAATTGAAAGGATCATGGACTGGATATGGAGTAAGTATGATGAACTGATGAGCATGAAATATGGGCGGATTACACGGAATATTATTTTTCTCATAATTGGAATTGCAACGATTGTATTTTTTTTCTATAAAATCCTGAAAGGCAATAATAGTGGCATTTTCGAAGCCAATAGGAAAAAAGTAAACGGCTTTTCACTGGAAGCTGAAGACCTGTACCAGATCAATTTTGATGAAGCAATCCAGTCGGCTTTATCGGCGGGCAATTATAATGTGTGTATCAGGTTGCTGTATTTGAAAAGCCTGAAAATTTTATCTGAAAAAAATCTCATTAACTGGCAGCTCAATAAAACCAATTCAACATATATACAAGAATTGAATAAGCCTGCTATCCGCCAGCCATTTGAAGCATTGACCCGATATTTTGAAAGAGTGTATTATGGAAATGCACGGAGTGAAAAAAATGATTTTGATGAGATGAATGAAAAATTTTTAAAGCTCAACGAACAACTCTGATACATGAAAGGATATAAAATTTTTATTGGCCTTTTCATTTCTTTAATTATTTTATATGTAATTGCGCAATTTTATAAACCGCATGAATTTGACTGGACAATTACTATGGATAAAAATAGTAAAGAACCGTATGGCTCATCGATCTTATTTAGTGAGCTTAATTATATATTTCCGGGGAAAGATTTACAAACCCAGCAAATTCCTATTTATAATACGTTACATGAAAAAGACTTTACAAATACCACGTATTTATTGCTCGAGCCGGCGATTGAATTAGGAAAAACTGATATCAATGAATTATTGAATTTTATTAAAAATGGCAACACGGCATTCATTGCAGGGACTTCATTTGGAAAAGAATTATCAGATTCATTGCGTATAGAAGAGGCTACGGATATTGATATTTTTGTAAATGATTCTACAGGCGTAAATTTTACAAACCCTGCATTAAAAAACCCAAAGAATTTTTATTTTGATCATTCCACATTCGCAAACTATTTTGAAAAATTACCTGCCGGAGATTCGGCGCTTGTAATTGGTGTGAATATGAAAAACAAACCAGATTTTATTCAATTAAATATTGGGAAAGGAAAAATATTTTTACACATATCTCCGATTTGTTTTACCAATTATTTTATGCTGAAAGAGAATAATGCAAAATATACTTCCACCGCATTATCTTATTTAGACAAAAATGCAGGTACTATTTTTTGGGATGAATATTATAAATCAGGCAGGGAAGGGGCCAGTACTCCATTGCGATTTTTTCTTTCCAATGAATTTTTGAAATGGGCTTTATGGTTGTCCATTATTGCTTTATTGATATATGTATTTATTGAAATCAAAAGAAAACAACGCATTATTCCTGTGTTGGATCCATTACGCAATACGACACTGGATTTTGTACAAACGGTTGCTACCGTTTATTTAAGCAAAAAAGATCATACGGCTATTGCCAAAAAGAAAGTTGCCTATTGGCTGGAATTTATTCGCAAAAAATATTTTTTGCCTACACAAATTATAGATGAAGATTTTGTAAACCGGCTAAGTAAAAAAAGTGGTATCGACCAGCCTTTGATACACGCCATTTGCAACACGGCATTAATGACAGAGAATAATACAACGATTTCACAGGAAGAACTGATTCTTTTATCCAATAATATTGATGATTTTTACAACTACTCTAAAAAATAAAAACAAGCGAAATAAACATGGAAACAAATAATTTATCTGAAACGATTCGCAATATCCAAGCTGAAATTGCAAAAGTAATTGTAGGACAGGAAAATATGATCCACCTGCTCATGGTTGCATTGCTGGCAGATGGCCATGTGCTTATTGAAGGTGTTCCCGGTGTTGCCAAAACGCTTACTGCGAAATTGCTGGCACGCTGCCTGGACGTACCTTTCAGCCGTATACAGTTTACGCCCGATCTGATGCCGAGTGATGTGATTGGCACTTCTGTTTTTAACCCGCAAACAACCAATTTCAGTTTTAGAAAGGGCCCAATTTTTGGACAGTTGATCTTAATAGATGAGATCAACAGGGCACCTGCAAAAACACAGGCTGCATTATTTGAAGTGATGGAAGAAAGGCAAATAAGTTATGATGGCACAACGTATAAAATGGATGAACCGTTTATGGTTTGCGCCACACAAAACCCAATTGAACATGAAGGCACTTATCGCTTGCCGGAAGCACAATTGGATCGTTTTCTTATAAAAATAATTGTACCATATCCAACTGCACATGATGAAATTGGAATTTTGAAAATGGCTAATACTTCAAATTCACATGAGTTGTTACAAACTGTGCAAAAAGTATTGACCGGAAGCCAGGTGATGCAATACAGGAAGCAGGTGAGCGAAATTCATGTCGAAGAGAAAGTGCTTCAATATATTGCGAACATTGTGCAGGAAACAAGGAATAATAATGGTTTATTTCTGGGCGCAAGTCCGCGTGCATCCATAGCAATTTTAAATTGTGCCAAAGCTTCTGCAGCGTTGAATGGCCGTGATTTTGTAACACCGGATGATATCATAGAAGTGCTTTCACCTGTGCTTTCACACCGCATCATATTAACGCCTGAAAAAGAAATGGAAGGTGCAAATTCCACAGATGTTTTAAATGAAATTGTAAAAAAGATAGAAGTGCCACGTTGATTTTTTATTTAAATAATCTTTATTTTCTTGAAAAAAATTTATCATACATACATGAGTGCATTATATACCCGGCAACGGTTTTATGTGTCCTTGATATTTTGTATTACTTTTTTTGTCATGCGTTTTTTTATAGAATGGCTGGGCGTGTTACCATATATATTTTTAGGAATTTTTATCCTTTTTGCATTACTGGATTATGCACAATTATTTTTTACAAAGGCATTTGTTTTTGCCGTGCGTTCTCATGCGAAAAGATTGAGTAATGGAGATCAAAATGAGATAAAATTAACTATTGAAAATAAATACTCATTTCCAATAAACCTCGAAGTGATTGATGAAGTGCCACACCAGTTTCAGCGCAGGGATGTGCATTATAATTTTTCCATGAAAGCCGGTGAAACTCAAAATTTACTATATCATTTGCGGCCGGTAAAAAGAGGTGAATATGATTTTGGAAAAACCAATTTGTTTGTAAGTGGCCCAATTGGAATTTTTAATAGACGCTATCAATTTGGTGATGCTTATAATGTGCCCGTATATCCTTCGTATTTACAATTGCACAAGTTCCAGCTCTTTGCAATCAGTAATCAATTGGTAGACGCCGGCCTTAAATTAATCCGCAGGATCGGCCACAGCATGGAGTTTGAGCAAATCAAAGAATATGTAGCCGGTGATGATTTTCGCACAATGAACTGGAAAGCGACAGCGCGCAAAGGCCAGTTTATGATGAATAATTATACCGAGGAGAAAAGCCAGCAGGTGTATAATGTCATTGATAAAAGTCGCGTAATGAAAATGCCTTTTGAAGGATTGAGCTTATTGGATTATGCGATAAACGCTTCCCTGGTTCTAAGTAATATTGCTTTGTTGAAACAAGACCGTGCTGGCCTGATCACCTTCTCAGAAAATATCGGTGCATTTATTCCTGCTGATAAAAAAGGTATTCAAATGCAACGCATTCTTGAAACTTTATACAGGCAAAAGACGAGGTATTTGGAAAGTGATTTTGAAAAATTATATATTTTACTCAGACGAAACGTGAATCAAAGAAGCCTCATTATTTTATATACAAATTTTGAATCGGTTAATAGCATGCGCAGGCAATTGCCTTTTTTGAAAAAGATTTCTTCTTATCATTTATTGCTCATAGTTTTCTTTGAAAATACAGAATTGGAAAAACTGGCGAATCAAAAGAATGTTGATATAGAAGATGTGTATAATAAAACATTGGCAGAAAATTTTATTGCGGGGAAAAGACAAATTGTAAAGGAACTCTCACAGGCTGGAATTATTTCTATATTGTCAGCGCCTGAAAAATTAACGGTGAATGTGATCAATAAATATTTAGAAATAAAAGCGCGTCAACTCATTTAATTTTTTTACATTTAAATAAAAAGTATGGCTTACTGGCTCGTGAAATCTGAACCCTCTGTTTATAGTTGGGAACAATTACAAAAAGATAAAGAAACAACCTGGGACGGTGTACGCAATTATGCGGCAAGACTGAATTTAATGGGTATGAAAAAAGGTGACCAGGCTTTTTATTATCATAGCAATGAAGGCATGGAAATAGTAGGCATCGTAAAAATATCGAAAACATTTTTCCAGGATCCAACCACTGAAGATGACCGCTGGGTAAGTGTTTGCCTTAAGCCATTTAAGAAATTAAAAAATCCGGTATCCTTAGCTGATATTAAAAATAAAGAAGATTTGGCACAAATGGATCTCGTAAGGTTGGGCAGGCTTTCCGTTCAAAAAGTGCGCAATGAAGAATGGGAAAAAGTTTTGGAAATGAGTGAAAAAGTAAAATGAATTTGAAAAAAAATTTAGTAGTTTTTACGGGTGCAGGTATAAGCGCGGAAAGTGGTATAAAAACTTTTCGCGATGCAGATGGTTTATGGATGGGCTATAAAATTGAAGATGTAGCCTCGCCCGAAGGATGGAGAAAAGATCCGGAAACTGTACTTGAATTTTATAATCAAAGAAGGAGGGATGTGGCTTTGACAAAACCTAATGCGGCGCATCTTGCTTTGGCTGAATGGCAGGAAGATTTTAATATTACAATCATCACTCAAAATATTGACGACTTGCATGAACGTGCCGGAAGTAAAAATGTGCTTCATCTTCATGGAGAAATTTTTAAAATGCGCAGTGAAAATAATTTGTATGAATTTTTTGATATAAAAAATGATATTAAAATAGGAGACAGGGCAGAAGATGGCGGACAATTGAGGCCACACATTGTTTGGTTTGGTGAAGCTGTTCCTATGTTTGAAGAAGCTATGCATATTACGACAGAATCAGAAATATTTGTAGTGATGGGAACTTCATTGGTCGTATATCCTGCTGCGGGTTTGTTGCAATGTGCACCTTATGGAATTCCAAAGTTTGTGGTCGATAAAAAAATTCCATTAACTGGCAACATCAATAATTTAGTCACTATTGAAATGCCCGCCACAAAAGGAATTGAAGCATTAAAAAATTATTTAAACCACCTGAAGTAATTATTCAGGAACAGATAAAAATCAGGAAATTGTTTCATTAAATTTGATACCTTCTTCTTCGAGCCTTTCTAATACCGGGTTATAAATTTCAGGTAATACAGGAATATGCAAACCAGTTAAATTTAATTTTCCTTCCAATATCAAAGTCGCTGCAATGCCGAGTGGTAAACCCACTGTTTTTGCCATCGCAGTCAAAGTACTATTTTCACCTTCCACAACGAGACTACTATGAATTTTTTTAGGCACATTATTGATCATGCATTCAATTTCATGCAGCATCACGATCATATCTTTATCATTGGGATACAACTTTAATTTTGTTTCCAGGATTGATTGAAAAATATCCGCAGCACAGCAGGATCCGCGGTTAATTATTTGTTGCTCATTTAATCCCAAAAATGCTATTTGCTGTATAAATAATTTTTCTATGGAAGGCGTGTTATTTTCAAAACCAAAATCTTTTTTTGTAAAAGGAAAATCCGGGTTTGGAAATCCAAACTTTTCTAAATGTGCTTTAAAAAAATCTGCAATGCTCATTTTATTAGTATCATGCATAAGTACTTCATCTGTGAAACGCAGTGATACAATGTGTTTCCAGCCTTCCATAAATTCTGGGTATCTTAAAGTAGTACGAACAAATGTTTGCGTATTTTCTAAATTGTATAAAGAAATATAACTCAACGAATCGCGGTTTGGATAATAAGCCAATTCCATTTCATCCGTTATTTTTACCTGCGAATAGCCTGAAAAAACTTCGTCATACGTACATTTTATTTTTTCACCATTCTCTATAAACTCCGCGCCGGCTTGACCTGCCAACACAATGTTTCGGGGATTCCAGCTGATTTTGTAATGCCATGGATTATCATCACTTTCTGGTGTAACAAGACCACCGCAATGCGATTTAAAAGAAGTAACAATTCCATTTTCTTTTTTAATTGAATCCAGGATTTTCATAGCACTCATGTGATCAATACCCGGGTCAAGTCCCATTTCACAAAGAAAAATTAAGCCTTTGGCATTGATCTCATTTTCCAATTCCCTGATCTTTTCATCTATATAGGAAGCGGTTAATAAGTGTTTGGAAAATAGTAAACAATCCTGTGCAATTAAATAATGTAACGCATGTGGCAACATAGAAATAACGACTGTTGCAGATTGAACCATCGCCTGGCGCGCATCTGCATCATTGATATTTATTTGTGCAGCTTTTACATATTCATGACTACCAACTTTTTCTTGAACTGTCGGTAAATCATAATCTGCAACAAGAATGTTCCATTTATTTTTTACACTGATATTTTTTAAATACTCAATTAAAACCCCGGCGGATTTACCCGCACCAAATAAAACGATTTGATTTGAAGATGGCATACTTTTTCTTTTGCTTGTTGAAAGCAACGAAGGTAATACCGGAATTTTAAAAAACTTAATCGGCGATCAGGTAAAGGTTTTTTTGTGGTGCACTCACCATAGAAACCTTGCAAGTGATTTTTGCAGCTTGCTTTGCATCTGGTGGCGTTACCATTACGGCCTGGTCAGGAGAGAGGTTCTTTACATATACTGTTTGTCCTTTCTGGAATTTCCCGGAAGCATCAAAATATTGAAGATCGATCATTACCAGGTCAAGTTTTGTCTGGCTGATATTGCTTACTTTATAATTATAACTTACAGCACCATTTTCATTTTCCCCGGAAGGTTGAATATTAATATAATTCCTGATTACATTATCATCTGTTGGTTTGTTGGATGAAATTACTACATCAGATTTTTTTGAGGGCGTAACAGTTTCAATATTTTTAGAAATCACATTTTTGGGCGCGGATGCTACTGGTGTGGAAACAGGAATTGAAGATGAGTTTACTTGCTTGGTTACCACTTTATTTTGAGCCGGTTGGCTTTTAAAATTTGCCTGCTTTGCTACTTGATTCTTTACAGAATTATCTCCTGTGAATTTTTGGTTTGAATTTACGGCAATGGATTTACTTTGAACAGGAACTGTTAAGACAGCAGTTTTTACATTCAGATTATTTTGGTCATTGGAAATATTTTCATTTACTTTTTCTGAAACTTGCACCGATGGTGGTATTGCAGGTATTGTATTTTTATTGACAACAGTTTGACTCACTTTCCCGGGTTCATTTTTATTATTTTGTAAATAACCGGATACAAAGTAACCACCTCCCAATAAAAGAATAAATGAAGCTGCAATACTTACTGTTGCAATGTTCTTTTTATAAAAAGAAACTTTATTATTCGATACGAGCATTCCACCATCTTTTTGTTCACCCCCTGCAAATAAACCTGTTGGTGAAGTTTGACTTTGATTTTCTGTAATTTTTTTATTTGTTCCGGCTGTGCTTTGAAGATTATTATTTTCCCAGGTATTTAAAACTGACTGCCAGGCGGGTGCAGGTACATTATTCTTTTGTTCTTGAGGAATGGCTACAATTTTTTCGGAAGTAATTTGTTTTTGTTGTTCTGCAATTTCAGGACTTTTTGCTTCGATTCTTCTCCAGTCTGCGCGAATGCGAATACGTGGTTTTACTGCAGGTTTTTTAGGAAGCTCAACTGCTGCAACCTGAATCTCAGGGGCTGGTTCATTATATACCGGCTCTTCAGTAATTACTTTTAATTGTGGTTTTTTATAAAAACGGTCAAATGGTTGTTCTTCAACAATTGGCGCAAACGCTTTTAATTCATTCACTTCACTTGGATATTGCCAGGCAGCGGTTTTACCCTTTGCCCAAATCAAATCATATGGCTTTAAACCTTTTTCGATGAGTGCTGCGGCAGTATAAGGGCCTGATTCTTTATTGTCTCTTAAAAGCTGGTATTCTTGCATAATGCGAAGTTGAGTTGAAAAAATGTTACCGGATATTTTTCATCCCCTTACATAAATGCTTTTTAAAGCGATTTATTGTAAAAAAATGGTTATTTCTATCAGTGTATTTCAATAAACGTACCAAATCTGATGTTGACTTTTTCCTGAATCAGGCAAATGAGATCCCAGGATCTCTGTTGATTTTTGTATCGGTATTCAGTTTGTGGAAAATCATTTAATAAATGAATATTTTGTATGCGGAATTTCAGCTTCAAATTCATAGATTTGCAAGCCTTCAAAAAGGCGTCCTATTTTTTCTAAAATTAAATAATGGAAGAACAAAACCTCCCACCGGAAACGACCGATACAGACAGGGTTATACAAATCAATATTGAAGATCAGATGAAAACGGCTTACATAGATTATTCTATGTCCGTAATCGTTGGCCGTGCATTACCCGATGTACGCGATGGCTTCAAACCCGTACACCGCCGTGTCTTATTTGGTATGCGCGAACTTGCCAATTATAGTAATCGTCCCTATAAAAAGTCCGCCCGTATTGTGGGTGAAGTGATGGGTAAATATCACCCGCATGGTGATGCATCCATTTACGATACGTTAGTAAGAATGGCGCAGGACTGGACTGTCCGCTATACCATGGTGGATGGCCAGGGAAACTTTGGCAACCAGGATGGTGACATGCCGGCTGCTATGCGTTATACAGAAGTGAGGTTGCAAAAGCTGGCAGAAGCTATGCTGGAAGATATTGAAAAGGATACAGTGGACATGCAATTAAATTTTGATGATTCACTGGAAGAGCCAACAGTTTTACCTTCCCGGATTCCTCAATTATTAATAAATGGAAGCAGCGGTATTGCTGTGGGAATGGCCACGAATATGATGCCACATAACCTGGGAGAAGTGGTAGATGGTTGTATCGCCTATATAGAAGATAAAGAAATAACGGTCGAGGAGTTGATGAAGTTTGTAAAAGCACCGGACTTTCCTACAGGGGGAATAATATACGGAATGGAAGGTGTCCGTGCCGGCCTGATGACCGGTAGAGGCAGGGTAGTGCTTCGTGGAAAAACAACGATTGAAACGAAAGCCAGTGGTCGCGAGCAAATCATAATTACTGAAGTTCCTTACCAGGTCAACAGGGATACGTTAACTGATAAGATTGGTCAATTAGTAAATGGAAAAATTATAGATGGTATTGCGCATATCAATAATGAAAGCAATAACCGGGAGGGGACCCGCATCGTTATTGACCTCAAAAGAGATGGTGTAGCAAATGTGATTGTCAATAAATTATATAAATATACAGAGCTACAAACCAGTTATGGTATTAATAACGTAGCCCTGACGAAAGGCCGCCCAAAGATTTTAAATCTCCGGGATCTGATCTCAGAATTCGTAGAATTCAGGATGGAAGTAGTGATTCGCCGGGCAAAATTTGAATTGAGGAAAGCCAGGGAGCGAGCTCATATTCTATTGGGTTATTTATTAGCGCTCGATCATCTGGATGAAGTTATTAAGTTGATACGTGCTTCAGCTACACCTGATATAGCGAAAGCAAATTTGATAGATGCGGGTTGGGGTATAGATGAGATACAGGCGAAAGCCATTCTCGAATTAAGGCTTCAGCGCCTTACCGGAATGGAGCGGGATAAAATAAAGGATGAATACGAACAACTTATGCAGCAAATACAAGCACTTGAAACATTACTCGGTGATGAAGTGCTTCGTTATGAGCTTATAAAAAAAGAACTTTTAGAAGTAAAAGAAAAATTCGGAGACGCAAGAAGGACTGAAATTCAATACCTCGCAGATGAAATGAGAATGGAGGATTTGATTGAAGAAGAGGACGTTGTGATTACTATCTCTAATTTAGGTTATATCAAAAGAACTTCTGCTACAGAATACCGTCAGCAGCGCAGGGGAGGGCGTGGTGCTATTGGAAGTAAAACGCGTAATGAAGATTATGTAGAGCATTTGTTCGTGGCATCTACCCATCATACATTATTATTTTTTACAGAAAAAGGAAGATGTTTCTGGATGAAAGTCTATGAGATTCCTGATGGTGAAAAACAAGGTAAGGGCCGTGCTATTCAAAATTTAATACAAATTCCGCAGGATGATAATGTGAAAACGATCATCGCTGTAAAATCACTGGAGGATAAAGAATTCATTGAAAACAATTTCATTGTTCTTTGTACCCGGAAAGGTATTATTAAGAAAACAAAACTGGAAGGCTTCAGCCGGCCAAGGCAAAACGGCATTAATGCGATTCATATCAATGAAGGAGATGAGTTGCTGGAAGCCCGCATGACAGACGGCACACAGCAAATTATGATGGCGCTGAAAAGCGGAAGGGCTATACGTTTCCCTGAAGAAAAAGTAAGGCCAACCGGACGTGGTGCAACAGGTGTAAATGGGATCAGTGTCGATCAGAAAACGGATGAGGTGATTGGCATGATATGTGTCAATAAGGAAGAAAGTGGAAAAACGGTTTTGGTGGTGAGTGAAAAAGGCTATGGCAAAAGAACTTCCGCAGAAGAATACAGGGTTACGAACAGGGGAGGGAAAGGTGTGAAGACCATTAATATTACAGAGAAAACCGGTAAACTTGTTGGTATTTTAGATGTAGCAGAAAATGAAGACCTGATCATTACTTGTAAGTCTGGTATAACATTGAGAACAGGTGTTGCGAATATCAAAGAATCCGGCAGAGCCACACAGGGTGTAATTTTGATAAGACTGGATGCAGGAGATGAAATTGCTGCAATTTCAAAAGTGAATGAACCTGAAGAAGTGGAAGTACACGAAACTTCTCCGGAAGAAATTACTGATAACACAGAAAATAAAACGGAAAATAATATTGAAAATAACGAATCCAAAGATTCCGAAGAAAATGAAATTGATTCACCTTCAATTTGATTTTTAATAAACCCCATAAAGTATAAAAAATGAAAAAACTTATCCTGGCAATTTTATGTATTTCATTATCCGCTAGTGCATTTTCCCAAAATTACAATGCGATAACATTATTTATAGCACAGCAAAAATTTGATAAGGCAAAAGCCGAACTGGACAAATTAATGTTGGATGAAAAGGGCAAAGAAAATCCAAAAACGTATTTATTTGCATTGCAGTTATACAGCGAAATATATGCTGATTCAGCCTTGCTTTTACAATACCCGGATGCCGGAGATAAAGCAGTAGAAGCTTTGCATGCTTATGTTGCAAAAGATCCAACGCTTAAAGATTTAAAAGAAGTGGGCTCACGTCCAATAGGCATAATGTATTCGTCTGCATTTAATAATGGACGTAAATATTTTATGGATAGCAAATGGAATGAATCCTTTGATAATTTTAAGATAGCTGAGGAGATGAGTGCTTTTGCCAATGAAAACGGCTTTAGTGAAAACAAAATAAAAATTGATACAACTACCATTCTTTACACAGGTTATGCTGCACAAAATGCAGGCAAATCAGATGAAGCGGTACAACGGTATAAGAAATTAGCCGATGAAAAAATCGGGGGTAAGGATTATGAAGAAATGTACAAGTTCATTTTGAATTATGATACGCAGAAAAAAAATGAAGCTGACTTCAAAAAATATTTGGCAATTGCTAAAGAATTATACCCGGATGATGCAGCCACCTGGAGCCAGTTTGATGTAAATTATTTGGGTGAAACATCAGATTTGAAAGAGATGATGAGCAAGTACCAGCAGGATGATGCGGCAGGAACCTTAAAAGCCAAAGATTATATCGCTTATGCGGAAATGTTTGCGCAACCAGACAAAGACAAGGTGAAAGATATGGACAGTCTTCAACAGGTAAATCTTAGTTTGATGTCTGCCGATGCGTATGCCAAAGCTTTTAAACAAGAGCAAAATGGTATATATATGTTCAATGCAGGTGTGCTTACCTATAATCTTTTTGGTGTGTTGGATCAACGTTTTTACGATTTACGTGGTGAATCACCCGTGTTGAAAAAACGCAGAGATTCGGTTGTATCTCAACAAATGATTTATGCAGATAATTCTATTGTATACCTGGAGCAGGCGTATACTCTTTTGAAAGCAAAAACAGACCGTACTAAAAATGAATCAAACAGTTTGAACCGTACAGTGGATTACCTGGCCAATTTATTTATCTGGAAAAGAGATAAAAGTAAGGGCATTAATCCAAAAGATTACGATAAATATGATGCGAAGTTTCAGCAGTACGATGCGGAACACGATAAGTATAAAGAATAAAATTAAAATATTTCTTCAAAGAAACTGCCGGCTATGAGCTGGCAGTTTCTTTTTGATTCCTATACAAAATAGGGCAATTATTAAAACATGTTACTTAACATAATATTAATTATAGGAAAGTATTATATTAAGGAAAAGCTTTATAAATCTGTGATCGTTCCATTATACATATTAGAATAACATTTGGCCTTTCTTGTTTAAAGCCTATTCTATAATTGCTAATGCGGATACGGTAAAAGTCATTAAATCCGGTAAGTTTTTTTATATTGTTTAAATCATTTAATGATTGTGCTTCATCTAAACTGCTAATAACATTTTTAGCCATTGATTGAATATGTGGTGGACATTTTTTAAATTGTTTAGAGAAAGTTTTTGTAACTATTACTTCCATCCAATTTCATCTTTAAATTCCTGTAATGAAAGGACATCTTTTTTATCTGCATTGTTCATAAGCAAACCCAGGCAATAATCCTCAGTTTCTTCATTCTCAATCAAAGTTAGGATATTAGAAACTTCATCAGGCGTCCATTTGGTACGCTGTTTTTTTATAGAGAAATTTGCAGGTTTAATACCCAACTTTTTTGCAATAAAATCATTTCGATACCCGGAAATGTCTATTAATGTAGAAATATTTTCCAGCAAGGTTTTATAATTAGCAATTGTTTCTTGAGTCATTATTATTTGAATAAAATTTACAAAAATCAAATTAAAATACAAATATATTAATTTTATTTTATAAAAATATTAAATCAAATTTTTTACAAATAAAAAAAGCTGCCTGATAGACAACTTTTCAAAGTCGGGTAGACAAGATTCGAACTTGCGACCCCACGCCCCCCAGACGTGTGCGCTACCGGGCTGCGCCACTACCCGTTTTTACTCCTGTTATTTAAGAGCGCTGCAAATGTAAACGCTTTTAATAAATTTCATCTTATCTTGCATCAAATTTTCTGACCCAACGCATGCTTATTTTACTGAAAAATGTAAAAATCACTGACCCGCAATCCTCATTTAACGGTCTCGTTAGAGACATCCTGGTTGAGAATGGAATCATCAAAAAGATCGGCAAAAACATAGCTCCGCTAAAAGAAAAAATAGAGATCATTGATTTAAAAACATATTCAGTTTCGCCTGGTTGGGTGGATATTTTTTCCAATTTCTGTGATCCCGGATATGAGCAAAATGAAACCCTTGAATCCGGTAGCAAAGCCGCCGCGCACGGTGGTTATACGCGGGTTTTTATTTTACCCGAAACAAATCCTGT
>JBBRSI010000014.1:0-41253 GCA_038245585.1 Chitinophagales bacterium | reverse complement strand
GGCCGCAACCATTTTGAGGCTTCATCCTCTGTCCAGAATTTGCGTTTTGTATAATCCTCCATTTGTTCTGGAGAAATTTTTCCAACACCAAAATATTGACTTTTTGGATGGCTGAAATACCAGCCGCAAACACTTGCTGCGGGATACATGGCCATAGATTCAGTTAAAATGATTCCTGTATTTTCTGTGGCATTTAATAAATGAAAAAGTTTCAATTTCTCTGTGTGTTCCGGGCAGGCAGGATATCCAGGTGCAGGACGAATACCTGAATATTTTTCATGAATTAATTCATCTTTATTCAATTGTTCATCCGGCACATAACCCCATAATAATTTGCGCGTTTTTTGGTGCAGTAATTCTGCAAAAGCTTCCGCCAGTCTGTCCGTGATTGATTGCAACATGATCTTATTATAATCATCATGATTGTCCTGGAAATATTGAAGGTGTTTTTCAATGCCGGTAATAGTAACAGCGAATGCACCCAAATGATCCGTTGCATTTTTTGTATCATCATTTTTTTCCGGCATAATAAAATCAGCTAAAGAGAAATTGGGTTGGCCTGCCGCTTTTTTAATTTCCTGCCGCAGGAATTCCAGGTGTATTTTTTCGCCGGAATTATTCACTTCAACTGTATCAGGCTTTATGCGGGATGTTTCCCAAAAACCTACGACACCATTGGCCTGCAGCCATTTTTCTTCAATCACTATATCCAGTAAATTCAATGCATCATTATACAACTTCGTGGCTTCTATACCCACTATTTTATCGGTTAAAATATCCGGAAAATTTCCATGCATTTCCCAGGTAATGAAGAAAGGTTTCCAGTCAATGTATTCACGAATTTCTTTTAAAGAATAATTGTCAAAAACTTTTACGCCCGTAAAGGATGGCTGCGGTGGTATATAATTTTCCCAGTCAAAATGAAATGCATTTTTTATAGCTGCATCATAACCCAAGTACTGCTTCACCGATTTTTTATTTTCATAATTTTCTTTTAATACAGTGTATTGTTTTTTTATATCGGCGAGAAATGTTTTTTTATTTTCTTTGTTTAATAAGGAAGATACCACGGTAACACTCCTCGACGCATCTAATACATGCACAACACCTTCATCGAATTTTGGTGCAATTTTTACGGCCGTATGTATGCGTGATGTGGTGGCGCCGCCAATCAGCAATGGAATATGCATATTCCTTCTTTTCATTTCAGCAGCAATATGTACCATTTCATCCAGCGATGGAGTGATCAATCCGCTTACACCAATAATGTCCACATTTTCTGCGATAGCTGTATCAAGAATTTTATCAGCACTCACCATCACACCGAGATCAGTTACTGAATAACCATTACAACCTAAAACAACGCCAACAATATTTTTACCAATATCATGTACATCACCTTTTACTGTTGCCAATAAGATTTTCGGTGCACCGGCACTTTCATTCGCAGCATTTTTCTTTTTTTCAAGTTCAATATAAGGCGTTAAAATAGCCACTGATTTTTTCATCACCCGCGCACTTTTTACAACCTGCGGTAAAAACATTTTACCGGAACCAAACAAATCTCCCACCACATTCATTCCATCCATCAGCGGACCTTCAATTACATCAAGGGGTTTATCATACAGTTGTCTTGCTTCTTCGGTATCTTCATCAATAAAATCCGTAATACCATGTACCAGCGCGTGTTTCAGCCGTTCTTTGACAGATGTTTTGCGCCAGGCTTTATCTTCAACAATTGTTTTGCCTTTGGCTTTTACAGTATCAGCAAAACGAATTAATTTTTCGGTCGCTTCATTATTATCATTGTTCCTGTTCAGTATAACATCTTCACATAATTTTTTTAATTCAGGTTCTATTTCAGAATATACAGCAAGCTGGCCGGCATTTACAATTCCCATATCCATACCTGCTTGAATGGCATGGTATAAAAAAACAGAATGCATGGCTTCACGTACTACATCATTTCCCCTGAAGGAAAAAGATACATTGCTCACACCGCCACTTATTTTTGTAAGTGGCATTTTTGTTTTTATTTCTGCTGTTGCTTCGATGAAATCAACTGCATAATTATTATGTTCTTCCATGCCGGTGGCAATGGCAAAAATATTGGGATCAAATATGATGTCTTCCGGATCGAAGCCTGCTTTTTGCGTGAGAAGCTGATACGCATTTTCACAAATTTCAACTTTTCTTTTTTTGGTATCTGCCTGTCCTTTTTCATCAAAAGCCATCACAATAACTGCGGCACCAAAAGACCTGCAAATTTCTGCCTGGGATAAAAATTTTTCTTCACCTTCTTTTAAAGAAATGGAATTGACAATACATTTTCCCTGCACACATTTCAGTCCCGCTTCAATGATCTCAAACTTCGAAGAATCAATCATAACGGGAATCTTCGCGATGTCGGGTTCACTTTGTAATAATTTGAGAAATGTTTGCATGGCAGCCACACCATCAATCATCGCATCATCCAGGTTTACATCAAGTACCTGCGCGCCGCTTTCTACTTGTTGCCTTGCAATGGCAAGCGCTTCTTCATATTGATTGGCACGAATCAGTCGCGCGAATTTTTTGGAACCTGTAATATTGGTGCGTTCTCCTATGTTTACAAAATTCATTTCCGGCCTAACGATTAAAGGTTCGAGGCCGGCAATTCTCAGGTAAGGTTTTATATTTATTTCTTCAGGCATGTATGCAAAAGTAAAATTCAAAAAAGATTAATAAGTCATTTCCACAACAGGCAATTTCCTGGCTGCAATATTTTTAACGCGGTCAGCAATTTCTTTAATGTGTTCGGGTGTGGTACCACAACAACCTCCCACAATATTCACCCAGCCTTCTTTGGCCCAGGCTTCAATGAAGGCAGCCGTTTCATTCGGTTGTTCATCATATTCACCCATCGCATTTGGCAGACCGGCATTTGGATAAGCAGACACATAACAGGAAGCAATGTGCGATAATTCTTCAATGTGGCTGCGCATTTCAGCCGCACCCAACGCGCAGTTTAAACCAATGCTCAATGGCCGCGCATGCATAAGCGACACATAAAATGCTTCGAGTGTTTGCCCGCTTAAAGTTCTGCCGGAAGCATCTGTAATTGTACCACTGATCATGATAGGAAGTTCCATTTTATTTTCGCGGAAATATTTTTTGATAGCAAATATTGCGGCTTTGGCATTTAAGGTATCAAAGATTGTTTCGATCAATAAAAGATCAACGCCACCTTTTACCAGGCCATCTATTTGAGTAAAATAAGCATCGGCAACTTCATCAAAAGTGACCGCACGAAAACCGGGATCATTTACATCCGGGGAAAGGCTGAGGGTTTTATTCATTGGCCCGATAGCGCCAGCCACAAAGCATTTTCGGGAATTTGAATCTTCTTTATTTTCAATATAAAATTCTTCAATAGCCTGGCGTGCAATTTTTGCGGCTTCCATATTTATTTCAAAAGCTAAATCTTCCATGTGGTAATCAGCTAAAGAAATTCGTTGTGCATTGAATGTATTTGTTTCAATAATATCTGCACCTGCTTTCAAATATTCTTTATGAATATTTTTAATAATAGAAGGTTGCGTTAGGCAAAGCAAATCATTATTACCTTTCAGGTCTGATGTATAATTTTTAAACCGCTCTCCGCGATAACCGGCTTCATCCAGTTGATAACGCTGGATCATCGTGCCCATCGCACCGTCTAAAATTAAAATCCTTTTTTCAAGTTCCTGCTGGATACGCATGAATATAAATTGATGTAAGAATAAAAGGTCCATCATGTACAGGAAGTACAAGAGAGTGACACAACGAAGCTAAATAAAGAATCTATAGCTGGCTAAATAAAAATGAAAAATTAAAAATGAAAGAAGACAGTTAATTATTGAATACCATATTTCTTTTCATACTTTTCGTACAATTCTTTTTGTTTATTGTCCAGGTTGATTTGTCTGCCCTGGATAAATGCTAATGTTACATTACTGCTTTTCATATCTAAAATGTCGCCGTCACTTACGACGATGTTTGCATCTTTACCTTTTTCAAGAGTTCCAGTCCGGTCATCAATGCCGAGAATTTTTGCTGCATTCAATGTAATTGCCTGCAGTGCTTGTTCTTTGGTAAGTCCGTATGCAACGGCAGTTCCAGCGTTGAAAGGCAGATTTCTGTAACGTGAATTCCCATCATTATCTGTGATGGTATAAAGTACGCCAGCTTTTTGTAGCAGGTAAGGAGTTTTATAAGGTTGATCCACATCATCATCCGCTAAGATGGGCAGGTTATGAGTTTCAGCAAGTACAACTGCAATATTATTTTGCTTTAAATAATCTGCAATTTTCCAACTATCCGCACCGCCCATGATGGCGGTTTTAAAACCAAATTCACGTGAAAATTCTGTGGCGATCATCATTTCATTTACCAAATTGCAATGGACATAAAAAGTTTTTGACTGGTCAAATAAACCTTTCACTGCTTCAAATTTTAAATTAGTATGAACATGTGAAGGTTCATTAAAATAGACTTTGGCTTCGCGTAAAAAAGTACGCACTTCATCAATATCTTTCAAAGCATTGGCGAGTACATCATCATTATCTTTGTTGCGAAATGAAAAACGCGCGAGACTGGGCATATTAAAATGAATGCCCTGATCTGCTTTGTAGGCGGCGTCTTGCCAGTTCCAGGCATCGAGTTGCATGACAGAGGAAGAACCACTGATAATGCCGCCATCAGGAATAATATTGGCGAGTAAAATACCATTGCTGCGAACAGTGTTGATAATTTTTGAATCTGTATTATATGCGACGAGTGCGCGAACATTCGGATTTAAGTCACCCAATTCATATTGATCAAGTGTTGACTTTACAGCACTTATTTCATTCAGGCCAAGATCGGTTGACGCGGCAATCAGGCCCGGATAAATTTCCTTTCCCGTACAGTCGATCACTTTAGTATCTGTGAGCGGCGCAGTGGCACGCACATCAATTATTTTGCCATTACTAAAAACAACCATGCCATCATTAATAACATTGCCATTGCCTATATGAATGGTTGCATGAATGAGGGCAATTGTTTGTGATTGCGGTGGTGCAGGAGAAATTGTTTCCTGCCCGAAAACTATAAAAGCAATAAAAAATGCAGCGATTGTTGTGATATATTTTTTCATAATAATTTTTTTAAGCATGCTTGAGTGTATATAAATATTATGGCTGAAGTTCTTCTATACTTAACCCCCATATATTCGTGCTGCGTTCATCGTCGTTTTGGTCTTCATACGTATCATCAAAAGAAACTGTGGCCGGCGTTGTATGTGCTCCATTATTTTTTGCATCGATCATTTTTTGAATGAGCCTGTTTCTTTCAGAGGTGATCCTTTGTTGCATTTGCGCATCTTTCGCAAGATCAAAATATATAATGCCATCAACAATTGTCTTATCCGGTTTCGCATAAATACTCAATGGGTCTGCTGTCCATAAAACGAGGTCAGCATCTTTACCAGCTTTGATGCTTCCAACACGGTCTGCAATATGTAACATTATTGCCGGGTTGATCGTACACATTCTCCATGCCTCTGCTTCGGTGAGATTTCCATACTTAATTGTTTTGGCAGACTCCTGGTTGAGCCGGCGTGCCATTTCCGCATCATCGCTGTTGATCGCAACGTTCATACCAACTTTTTGCATGATGGCTGCATTGTATGCAATGGCATCCTCCACTTCAGATTTATATGCCCACCAATCAGAAAATGTAGATGCATTCGCGCCATGTGCTTTCATTAAATCCGCAACTTTATAGCCTTCTAAAATATGCGTAAATGTATTTAAAGTGAATCCAAATGTATCTGCTACATGCATCATCATATTAATTTCACTTTGCACATAAGAATGGCAGGTTATAAAACGCTTGTGATTTAAAATTTCTACGAGTGCATCCAATTCCAGGTCCCTTCTTTTATCATTGCCCATATGTTCATAATCGCGTGCCCTGGTAAATGCATCCATCAACACTTGTTCTACGCCCATACGGGTATCCGGGAAACGTTGATTATTATCGCTCGATGAGCGTTTTACATTTTCTCCCAAAGCAAACTTTATAAATGGATCCCAGTTAGCAAATTTCAAATCTTCTGCATCACTTCCCCAGCGAAGTTTTATAAGTTGTGTTTGTCCCCCAATGGTATTACAACTACCATGTAATAAATGGGAAGTGGTAACGCCGCCAGCGAGCTGACGATAAATATTAATGTCTTCAGGATTGATCACATCACCTACACGCACTTCCGCTGTTACGGATTGAGAGCATTCATTCACGCCGCCTGCAATTGCAATGTGTGAATGTTCATCAATGATGCCTGCAGTTAAATATTTCCCCGTCCCATCGATTACTTCGATGGGTGTTTTGCCTGCTACTGGCGTTGTCAGATTTTTCCCAATCTGCTGAATTTTTCCGCCGCTCACCAATACATCTGTATTTTCTAAAACGCCTTCAGCTTCATTGGTCCATACAGTTGCATTTTTTATCAGCAACATTTTTTGAACCGGTTTTTCTGTCCAGCCATATCCGTCAAAAGGATAGATTACAGATTTATTGATGACATCTTTTTTATCTTCTTTTTTTGGAGTTTCTTTCTTAGGAACGTATGCTGATGTGTATTGCATATTCCATGAAAGCCTGTTGCCACGTGTATCGTAGCCAGTACCTGTCCACACTTTTTCGCCGGCAATCCCGCTCAGACTGTTAATAGATGCAGTGTCTGATTTTGCACTCCAGGTAATGTTTACAATGTTTCCATTGATGCTTAATTTTCCTTTAATAGAGGCAGTGTCCGTGCCTGGTTTTAAACTAATATTTATTTTTTCCGGCTTGCCACCAATTTCTATAGCGTAGGTTTTATTTTGTGTTTGATCATTAATCGTCAATGTATAATTTCCCCTCAAATCATTCCAGCCATTTTCTTCAACGGTATATTTTTTCCCTTCGACCCAGTTTTGAAAGAGCACTGTTTTATCATCAAATACAGGCCCGTTGGTAATAATAAAGTTGGCTAATTTTCCTTCATCCAAACTACCAATTTTATCATAAGTACCCAATAACATTGCCGGCGTTTTTGTCAAAGCTTCCAATGCTTTGGCTGTGCTTAATCCGGCATCAATTGCTTTTTGAATATTGGTTAAAAATTCACTTTCGTTTTTAAGGCCTGATGCAGTGAGTGCAAAGTTGATACCCTGTTTTTCAAAAATACCGGGTTCCAGGGGTGCCATTTCCCAGTTCTTCATAGTGCTGAGCGCAACCAGCCGTGCATCATCCGGATTCTGTACATCAATAGTCTGAGGAAAATTAAGTGGTAAAATATAAGATGCTTTTGAAGCTTTAATATCATCTATACGCTGGTATTCATTGCCACCACCTTTGATAATATATTGCACATTAAATTCATTCGCGATTTTGTTGGCACGCAAATCATTCCATTTATCATTGGCATCAAAAATTTGTGGAATGTTTTGGGTATTATTCCAGGCTTCCAGGCTTAGGTTAGTACCTTCTGTTGCCGGCCTGTTTTTATACCATTGAGCATCGAGGTAAGTTTGTCTTAATAAGGCGATCATACCCATTAGTGAATTCGGGTAATCTTGCGTTGATGAACCTCGGTTGAAAGAATAAAAAGCTGCAGCGTTTTCTTTTATTACCAATAAATTATCCCTTTCATTTCCCAAAGCAACCAATACGCCGGTGCCACGGGCAATGCCATCCTGCTGGTGTGAAACTACTGCCCCGAAACCAATTTTTCGCATGGCTTCAGCCTTGTCATCATTTGCTGTAAAAATATCTGCAGCATTGGTTTCAGGCCTGATGGCCTGGTTCCATCCGTATGCGCCTTTTGTATTACTGAGGTTTTGGAAACTACCGCTACGCGGGCCTCTTTGCGTTGCCGGCATACCATAGTCGCTGAATAAATCTATGAAAGATGGGTAAATAAATTTTCCTTTACAATCAATAATAACCGCATCTTTTGGAGGTGTAATATTTGAACCGACATTGATTATTTTTCCCTGCCGTATTACCATTGTGGCATTTTGCAAAGTTGTATTTGCATCTTTCACGATTGTGGCATTGGTGAAGGCAAAATAATCGTTGCGTATATCCACTACGCCGTTAACAGGAAATGATTGCTGTGCTTTTGCATAAAAAGAAAAAAGACAAAGCAGCAGCAGGAGTTTGAAAGATTTGAGCATAAAAATTTTTTATGAGTGTATAAAAGCAGTAGGGATAAAACTAAGGATTCAATATAAGAACACAAAATTAATTGGATAGATGGTTGTATATATGTGTGACAATGTATCAGCCCGTTCTATTTACACCAAAATAAGCGGCACCTAATAATGCAGTTTCTTCATTCAACACAATGTTAACCGGAATTTCTTTAAGAAGCTCATTCATCCTGTCGCTGGTCAAAAGATTTTTTTTGAAATCATACCTATTTATTAATTCGATAATCTTAGGTGGAATACCGCCACAAAGATATACGCCACCTGTAGCTTTGAATGTGAGTGCCATGGAAGAAGAAAAACGGGCCAGGTTTTCTATAAAAATTTTCATCGTGTGCTGGCAGATTGCAGATTTTTTTTGAATTGCTTCTTCACTAATAACTGCGGCCATGTCACCAGTTTTAAATTTATTTAAAAGCCATGCGGGTTCTTTCATTTTTTTTATATCACGCAGGAAAGCATAAATATTTTCTATACCATGTCCGGAAACGATGTGTTCCCAGCTAACAATTTTCTTTTTTGATTTCAGGTAATGGTATAAAAGCAAGTCATCATTTGTACGGGGTGCATATTCACTATGTCCACCTTCGGAAGAAATAATCGTATAAAAATTTTCTTTTTCTGATAAACCAGCAAGGCCAAGTCCTGTGCCTGGAGCAATCAAAACAATATTTCCTGCTTTTAGTTTTTTACTGATATAAATATTCTCAAAATCATTTGTTGATAAGTATGCTAAACCGTATGCGGTCGCTTCCAGGTCATTCAGCAATGCCACTTTTTTTATACCGGTGATCTGAATAATTTGTTTAATGGAAATGAGCCAGTTCAGATTTGTGAAATGTACTACACCATTTACAACAGGCCCGGCAACTCCGATGCAAATGCAGTCTGGTACCGGATTGGGATATTTTGCTAAGAAAATCTTTAATATGCTGCCGAAAGATTTGTAGTCAGCAGAATGAAACTTTTCCTTGAAAAGTGTTTTAGGTTTTTCTCCGCTGGTATCATATAATGCCATATTCACTTTCGTGCCGCCCATATCGGCAGCAAGTACATAACGGATCGTTGATTTTTTAGCCTGTAATTGAAATTGGATCAAAATTTTTTCTTCAAAATTAATCGATTGTTTTCTTAAAAATTGTGTTGAGTTAGCTTTTAAATATTGTTAATTCTGATTTTGCAAATTCATGCAGCGGTAATTTCATATTTTTAAAAATTATTTATGCAACCAAATTTAATAAGATTAAGCAGTTTATTTTTTGCTTTTCTTTTGTGCTATACTTCTCCAGTAAAAGCACAACCAATTCTGAAATTTAGCCTGATTATAGATGGCTATGATGCGCCACTGGGGATAGTTTCAGCGTATGATGGTACAGGCCGGTTATTTATCCAGGGGAAAAATGGTTTGATCAGTATTTATAAAAATGGGGCACTTGAAAGCAGGCCATTTTTAAATTTTGAAAGTCAAATTCTCAATAATGGTGAATCTGGTTTTAGTGGTTTGGTTTTTCATCCCGACTTTAAAAATAATGGGTATTTTTTTACCTATTACAATGCGCTCAACGGGAATGTAACTATTTCAAGATGGAAAGTAAGCAGTTCAGATCCGGATTCAGCAGACGTCAATTCTGAAGTGGTTTTATTCTCCGAGCCCAAGCCGGATGGATATACCAATCATAATGGTAGCGACATGCATTTTGGTAAAGACGGAAATTTATATATTTCAACAGGTGATGGCGGCAGTCCGGGTGATTACTATAATAATGCTCAAAACAAGAAATCATTTTTCGGAAAAATTCTGCGAATAAATGTGGATGATTTTAACACAGCACCTTATTATAAAATACCGGATGATAATCCATTTATAAATGACCCGGATTATTTGCCTGAAGTATTTGCTATGGGTTTTCGAAATCCGTGGAGATGGAGTTTTGACAGAGAGACCGGTGATATGTGGATCGCGGATGTAGGCCAGGATTCCATTGAAGAAGTTGATTATGGTAAGTTGGAAGATGTAAGGGGATCAAATTACGGCTGGCATTGTTATGAAGCCGATGTGCCTTATAATTTAGATGGATGTGGTAATATGTCCAATTACAAATTCCCCATTTTTCAATACAGGCATGACGATCCTGATGGCGGTCACTCGATTATCGGTGGATTTGTATATCGTGGTAATTTATTCCCGCAATTAAATGGCTATTATTTTTGTGCAGATTTTATTGTACCGCATGCCTGGCTGATAAAACCGAATGGCAGTGGCGGTTGGAATATTTCTTTACAGAATGAAGGTATACCCGGAAATATTTCTTCTATAGGTGAAGATGAAAACGGGGAATTGTATGTTACGTCCATCAATGGGCAGGTATATAAAGTGGAAGCAGAACCTGTGTTGCATGCCTCTTTAATATCCTTTACAGCAAATGTATACCGCAATTCTGTAATTCTAAAATGGGAAACATCCGCTGAAATAAATGTTGATTCTTTTGAACTTGAATATAGTAATGATGCGATTCATTTTTCCAAAATTGCTGAAATAGATCCACATAATAACCAGGCAAATAATTCCTATTCCTATGAAGACAATCCGAAAGATTCAGGCATTATTTATTATAGGCTGGCTATGAAAAATAATGATGGTACGATTTTATATTCATCTATCGTCACTGTTGTTTTTCATCCTTCTGATCAAACGTATGTGTACCCAACAATTGTCAGGAATAATAATATAAATATTGTTATCAATGATCATTTTGATGCTGTAAGTATATTTGATTTTTCGGGGAGGAAAATATTATATCAATCACTCAAAGGAATAACAGGCACTATTCAACTGACTATTCCGAATGTTGCTTCAGGAATTTATTTCATGCGTTTTGACGGGCCAAACCCGGTGGATAAAAAAATATTTATAGCACATTAATGCGCTTGTAAAATTTCTTTTCAAAAAATCTTTCATCATCCTGTTGAAAGATTTTTTTATTTCCAGCACTATATATTAATGTAATTAAATTGTAAAAAATTGATGAACGGTATAAATTGGAAACAACATTCTTTTTTAAAAAATTGTCTTTAAATGAAAGCATGTTTTTATTTCAGGAAGTCAACCGGCCGTGAAATTTTTTTAAAGTTGCGGCCTATTCATTCACAGACAAAATCAATTTTATGAAACGAATCATTAGCCTCATTACCTGCTTATGGCTGGTCACCGCCACGTCATGGGCGCAAAGTGGAAGCAGTATTTCCGGCACTGTCACAGACAGTAAGGATAATAGTCCATTATCGGGTGTTACTGTTGCAGTAAAAGGAAAAGACCTTCTCACGCAAACAGATAAAAAAGGAGTTTTTAAAATACAAGTGCCGGATGGTCCGCAAATACTTGTGTTTACTTTTGTTGGTTTTACTGATATAGAATTACCCGCATCCAATAACATGCAGGTCTCTATGAATAGTACTGAAAAAACGTTGAACGAAGTGATTGTTGTGGGTTATGGCAAAGCCGTTAAAAGAGATGTTACGGGTTCCATTTCCAAGGTCGGTTCCAAGGACATTCAAAATGTGCAGGCACCCAGTTTTGAATCTGCCTTGCAAGGTAAAGCAGCCGGTGTGGTTATTGAATCCGGAAGTGGTAAACTTGGCCAGGGAATTAAAGTAAGTATTCGCGGTACTTCTTCAATTTCCGCAAGCAGTCAGCCATTATATGTAATTGATGGTTTGCCTGTAACTACTTCCAGCCAGTCTGATCCGAACAACGATCCTACAAATCCGCTGGCAGATATTAACCCCAACGATATTGAGTCAGTAGAAATATTAAAGGATGCATCAGCCGCCGCCATTTATGGTGCACGTGCTGCCAATGGTGTGGTTTTGATTACAACAAAAAAAGGCCGCAACAATGAAAAAACGACTTTCGAAGTAAATGCATTTAATAGCTGGAGTAATCCCGCACGTAAATGGAAATTTTTAAATGCACAGCAATATGTTGACCTGATCGAGCTTGCAGCAAAAAGTGATGGAACCTATGATTTTAATAATGGTATCAGTGGTTATACGGATGTGAATGCTGCTATTGCAGACTATAAAAATTTTTATGAATCAAATATTCTCGATTATTTTTCTTTGGGTACCGATTGGAAAAAAGCAGCAGTTAATACCGACTGGCAAAGTCTTTTATATAACAAAGATGCATTGACTAACCAGGTAGATGTATCTGCTTATGGCGGTGATGCAAAAACTAAATTTTATGTGTCCGGTTTTTATAATAAGCAAGATGCGATTGTTATTGATAACCGTTTTTACCGCTATGGTGGAAGGCTGAATATAGATCATACAGCCACAGATAAATTATCCTTTGGTGTTAACCTTTCTGTTGATCGCTCACAATTAAACAGGGTAACAACTGACAACGCTTTTTCTACGCCGGGACAACTCGTTGCACAATTACCAATTTCACCTTTATATGATCCTAAAACCGGCGATTTAAACAGCAATACCTTATATTCAAATGGCCTTTTTGATGCGCAGTTTAATTCTGATATTCAGGTCACTTTCCGCACGTTGGGAAATGCCTATTTGAATTATAATTTTCTCCCCTCTTTAGCTTTTCGTTCTGAAGTCGGAGCGGACATTTTGAACCTGGAAGAAGATGCTTTCCAGGGAAAAGAAACCATTGATGGCGGAGGTGTTGGTAAGGCAAGCGCAATCATTTCACAAAGTGCGAGCCTCAATACAAACAACTATTTTACGTATACGCCAAACCTGGGAGAGAAAAATAAACTGAATGCAGTTGCTGGTATGAGCTATCTTCAGAATGATAATAAAAATGCTCAGTCATTCGGAGAAAATATTCCATCAGATGCCATTAAAAACCTGAGTGGAACTACACAAATTACGTTTGCAAATTCCACTGGCGCGAGGTATACTTTCCTTTCCTATTTCCTGCGGGCGAATTATTCTTTTAATAATAAATATTTGCTTTCTGCAAGCGTTCGTGCAGATGCTTCTTCCCGCTTCGGTCCGAATAACAGGTATGGTTATTTCCCTGCTTTTTCTGCAGGTTGGGTACTTTCCCAGGAAAAGTTTTTGGAAAACAATAAATTCATCAATTTCCTGAAACTGCGTGCAAGCTGGGGCCAAACAGGTAACGCAGAAATTGGCGAGGGAAATTACCTCGCATTATATGGTGTTTCAAATTATCCAAACCTGCCTGGATATATTCCTGTGTCGTTGGCAAATCCAGATTTGCAATGGGAAAAAACTAAGCAAACTGACATAGGACTTGATTTTGCCATACTCAATAACAGGATTACCGGTGAATTGGATTATTATAAAAAAATGACGACTGATCTTTTGCTGAATGTAAACGTTCCTTCCACTACAGGTTATTCCAGTTATTTAAAAAACCTGGGTTCTATGGAAAATGAAGGGTATGAAATAACACTGAATTCCAAAAACATTGATGGTGCTTTTAAATGGAATACAAATTTCAATATCGGCTTCAACAGGAATAAAGTTTTGGACATCCAGGGCCAGGTAATTGAAGGTGGTTTTGGCCTGACACAAAGGGCGATTGCAGGTCAGCCAATTGGTGTATTTTATGGTCAGCAATTTTTAGGCGTTGATCCACAAACAGGGGATGCATTATATCTTGGTACAGATGGAAAAGCAACTTCAGATTATGGCCAGGCTGCACTCGTTGTTTTGGGAAAATCAAATCCTGATTTTACAGGCGGTTTCACTAATACTTTCTCCTATAAAGGGTTTGACCTGAGTGCATTTTTTACTTTTGTCAGTGGAAATATGATTTATAATGCAGGTGGAGTGTATATGACCGGAGGATTCTTTAATGGTTTTGATAACCAGACAATTGATGAACTCAATGCCTGGACAGGCCCGGGAGATGTGACCAATACACCACGTGCGGGATATTTTTATGGCTCAGGTTACCAAAATTCATCCAGGTTTTTATATGATGGTTCATACATCCGACTGAAAAATGTTTCATTTGGCTACAACCTGCCAAAATCTATGATGGATTCATGGCATATCAGTTCTGCCAGGCTCTATGTTTCCGGAACAAATTTGTGGACAGGCACCAAGTATCCGGGAGATCCTGAAGTAAATACTCAAACGTTTGGCAACATTGGTGGCGGACAGGATTTCTATACCATTCCACAGGCAAAAACTATCACAGTAGGATTGAATATAAAATTCTAAAGTGAATCGTAAAATTTAAAAAAAGTAATATGAAAAAGATAAAATATTCGGCCATCCTTTTTGTTGCAATGTTTGCATTGAGTAATTGTAATAAAAAACTGGATGTAATACCGCAGCAAAATATCACACCCGATCAAATTACAACAGCGGATGATGTGAAAGCACTGTTGTTTGGGGAATATTCCCTGATGCAAAATGCAAATGGATTTGGAGAGCAACTGATCTTCATACCTGATCTTCTGGCAGATGAAAACCAGGTAGATTTTGTAGGAACATTTACCAATTATAAAGATATTTTTAATAAAACTGAGGATAAGCAAAATTCAGTACCAGCAGGAATTTGGAGCAATATGTATTTAGTGCTGAACCTCAGTAATACCGTGCTGAATAAAATCAACCTGATCGATCCGTCAGAGCAGGATGAAATTACAGGCGAAGCTGAATTTATGCGCGGTGTTGCTTTATTCGAAATGGTAAAATTATTTGGTTTGCCATATAGTGCGGGGAATGTTTCAATAAATCCAGGTGTACCAATTGTGCTGGATCCGCCAAAATATGTGTATGATCCAACGAATGCTTTAGTATCCAGGGCTTCAGTTGGTGATGTGTATGCCCAGGTTTTAAAAGACCTTAAAGATGCCGCCGATAAATTGCCTGCTTCACAGGATGATAACCGTGCGGATCAATATGCAGCGAAAGCATTTTTGTCACGTGTCTATTTGCAAATGGGCGATTATGCAAATGCTGCAACAATGGCAAATGATGTGATCAGCTCAGGAAAATATAACCTGGTTTCTACCTTTAACCAGGCTTTTAATAATGTGAGCAATTCTCAGGAAGATGTTTTTGCCATTCAGCAAACTGCTCAAAGTAACGCTGGCACTTCCAATAATGGACTTACCACATTCTATTCGCCTACACCACAAGGCAGGGGAGATGCACAGGTCGACGCTGGTTATAAATCCTTTTTTGGCACTGGAGATTTCCGGAAAACCTTTACACAAAGTGGTTCAAGTATCGGTGGCTTAAGTGGAAAGTATACGTTGAAATGGGCTGATTTTTATAAAGCTATTCCAGTTATCAGGCTTGCTGAAATGTACCTCACAAGAGGTGAAGCAAATCTTCGGAATGGCGGTTCGCCAATTGGTGGCATTGATCCTTTGGACGATATCAATACGGTTAGACTGCGTTCCGGCGCCACTGCACTGGGTAGCGTAACGGGAAATGATTTTGTTGATGAACGGATGCGTGAACTGGGCTTTGAAGGGGATCGCTTGTGGACTTTAAAAAGATTGCAAATGGATGTAAGCGGCTTGCCTTACACAAATAATAAACTTGTATTGCCCATTCCACAAAGAGAAATTGAAGTAAATAGTAACCTTGTGCAAAATCCTGGCTATTAAAAAAACCTTAAAGAAGTCTAAAAATTGGCCGGCTAATTTGTCGGCCAATTTTGTTATTGAAGTGATAAAAAAAATTAGTTGAGATAAAAAATCATTCATAAGTCATTGATAGAATACGACTTATGGATGGTAATTTATTGTACTTGCAAGTAAGTATTTTTTTTAACGGTAAAGAGATTATATTTTTTTTGATGCTTTTTATCTTCGCAGCCTTTTAAGTCACAATAATTGAGAAATGTGTGCGTTTTTTTTAAACTTTTCCCAATATCCTAAAATAAGATGTAAATGAAAAAATTATTGATCATTGGCAGTGTCTGCCTGTTAGCATTAACCTCCTGGTCTCCCGGTACAGCTACAAAGAATGAAATTTTAACTGGCGGTGGCGGAGAAAACTTACCTTCCCTTTTATCATCCTCTTACTCCGATGAATCGGTAGCGGTACGTGCAGTAGTAGATTCTCTTTTTATTGCCATGGACCTGGAAAAAATCGGTTTAAAAAAATCAGTTTTTTTTGCCGGCCTGAAAGGCTATGAATATTTATTGAGTAAAAATAAAATTCGCAGAGAAGGTATTCTTACAATATGTGATTATTCTCAAAGCAGTTCTCAGAAAAGATTATATATACTGGACTTAAATCATGCAAAAGTTTTATTTAATACATACGTATCGCACGGTAAAAATTCCGGCGGCGAGTATGCCACCAGTTTTTCCAACCGCGAAGACTCACATAAAAGCTCTCTTGGTTTTATGGTAACGGCAGATACGTATATTGGTAAAGCCGGTTACAGCCTGCATTTAGATGGTTTTGAAAAAGGAATAAACGACAAAGTGCGCCAGCGTGATATCGTGATGCATGGCAGTGATTATGTCAATGGCGAAAGAGCAGATGAAGGTACACAAATGGGCCGGAGTTACGGTTGTCCTGCAGTTCCTTTTGGAATAAGTAAAAAAATTATCAATACGATCAAAGGAGGTACTTGTTTCTTTGGATACAGCAACGATAAATGGTATGCAACAAGTTCGTCTATTTTGCAGGCTCGTTTTGACTGGCCTATTGCAAAACCACTTTTACCGGAGCCAATTATTGCGAATGAAAGTTTGGTAAAGTTAACACCACCTCAAACTTTATTTAGTGCAGCAAAATAAGTTTTTAAAAAATTCCCGATAATTTTTCCTTAGAGTTGCAGTGTTGCAACTCTTTTTTATTTCCGTAAAAGGCTTTCTCAAAAGCCTTTTTTGCACCGTATATTTGCAGCCATTTTAATGTTTATATATGGCACAGCATTTATCCGAACAGGAAATTATACGCAGGGAAAAATTGACAGAATTAAATTCATTGGGCATTGATCCCTACCCGGCGGCGCTTTATCCTGTAACACATTTTTCTACCACAATAAAAAGTGGATTTTCGGAAGAAACGAAAGAACAATTTTCCAATGTGTGTGTAGCAGGCCGCATACTTAGCCTGAATGATAAAGGGAAAGTCTTTTTTATTAAGATCCAGGACTCTAAAGGTATTATTCAATTATATGTAAAGCGCGATGATATTTGCCCGGGTGAGGATAAAATGTTATTTGATAAACTGGTCAAACATCTTCTCGATCTCGGTGATTTTATTGGTGTAACCGGAGAAGTTTTTATTACAAAAACGGGCGAAACTTCCGTTCATGCACGCACACTTATTTTATTGTCAAAATCATTGAAGCCATTGCCTGTTGTAAAGCGCGATGATGAAGGAAATGTTTTTGATGCAGTTACCGATCCTGAATTTCGCTATCGCCAGCGCTATGCAGATCTCGTGGTGAATCCGGCGATAAAAGAAGTATTTCTGCAACGAACAAATATTATCAATCATATTCGTTCATTTCTCAACGAAAAAGGCGCGCTCGAAGTAGATACACCCGTATTGCAACCAATTCCCGGTGGCGCTGCTGCACGGCCTTTTATCACACATCACAATGCATTGGATACACCATTTTATTTGCGTATCGCGAATGAATTATACCTGAAGAGACTGATCGTGGGCGGGTTTGACTGGGTGTACGAATTCAGCCGCAACTTTAGAAATGAAGGAATGGACCGTACACATAATCCTGAGTTTACGATTCTCGAATGGTACACGGCGTATAAAGATTATATATGGATGATGGAGATCACGGAAAATTTATTTGAATCCATTGCTGTTGCTCTGCACGGAACCACAGAAATAAAAGTGGGCGAGCAGTTGATCAGTTTCAAAGCACCTTTCAAAAAAATTTCTATGTATGATGCTATTAAAGAACATTCGGGCACGGATATTTCTGACATGGATGAAACTGCTTTATTGAATTTCTGCCGGGAGAAAAATATTCCAACTGATAAAAGTATGGGTCGGGGAAAATTAGTAGATGAAATTTTTTCAAACCTTGCAGAAAAAAAATATGTGCAGCCCACTTTTATTATTGATTACCCGGTGGAAATGAGTCCGCTTACGAAGAAGCATCGCAGCAAACCCGGACTGGTAGAGCGTTTCGAGCTGATCATCAATGGAAAGGAGCTGGCCAATGCATACAGTGAACTCAATGATCCGTTGGAACAAAGAGCACGCTTTGAAGAACAATCAAAACTCATGGAGCGGGGCGATGATGAAGCCATGTTTATTGATCACGATTTTTTGCGTGCATTGGAATATGGCATGCCACCCACAAGCGGGATCGGTATTGGCATAGATAGGCTTTGCATGCTTTTCACCAATCAGCCTTCCATCCAGGATGTTTTATTTTTTCCGCAGATGCGGCCGGAAGCAAATGGTTTGTAAAACATAAAACAGGGGTTATAATACCGCTTGAAATTTATATTTGAATGAGCAATACAATTTCGTTAATTTTTCATTTTCAAAACGCTCCATTATGAAAGATAATTATGTTTCCACGATTGCCCGTATCGTTTTTGCACTTGTGATGGGCTTCTTTGCCCTAAATCATTTTATGCATCCTGATATGATGACCGGCGCTGTACCATCTTTTTTACCTTCACCTATTATATGGGTGTACATTGTAGCTGCCGCATTGGTTTTGGCAGCCCTTGCAATATTAATCGGTGTACAAGTAAGACTGGCGGGGTATCTGCTGGGTTTGTTATTAATAATTATCCTGCTTTCTGTGCATGTTCCGGCAATTATGAATGCCACAGATTTGGCAGGGAAATTGGGTCCAATGACCATGATGCTGAAAGATCTAGGGCTCGCTGCGGCGGCATTTTATATTGGCAGTAAACATAAATAAAATCTTTTTGTTGATGTAAATTTTGGCGCAGCCCTAACCTGCTTTTTAGATATTTGTAAAGTTGTTATAATTTTGAGCGCACATGAAAGTCACCGGTTTTTCGTTTATTAAAAATGCCATCATTTATCAATACCCGGTGAAGGAAGCACTGAAATCTATCCTTCCGCTTTGTGATGAAATAATTGTCGTTGCGGGAGATTCCAAAGATGCCACACGCGAATTGGTTGCATCTATTGACTCGCAAAAAATTAAAATTATAGATTCTGTATGGGATGAAAGTTTAAAGGAAGGAGGACGTGTACTTGCGGCAGAAACCAATAAAGCTTTCCAGGCAATTCCGGAGGATGCAGACTGGTGTATGTATATCCAGGGCGATGAAGTGTTGCATGAAAAATATCATGCGGAGATCCGCGCTGCAATGGAGTTGTATAAAGACAACAAAGAAATAGACGGGTTTCTTTTTAATTACCTCCACTTTTATGGTTCATTTGATTTTGTTGGTGCATCCTCACATTGGTACCGCAAAGAGATCCGCATCATCCGCAACAATAAAAAAATATATTCTTACCGCGATGCGCAGGGCTTCAGAAAAAATGACAATGAAAAATTATCGGTCGTACCCTTGAATGCGTTCATCTATCATTATGGCTGGGTGCGCGAACCTGGCGCGATGCTGGCGAAGAGTAATAATTTCGGTACTTACTGGAATGGCGGTGCAGCAAGTTCAGAAAATATAAAAGGCCCGGATGATGGATTTGATTATATGCAAATTGATGCATTAAAAAAGTTCACCGGAACACATCCGTCAGTGATGCAGGAAAGGATCAACAATATGAACTGGCAATTTAATTATGATCCTTCCTTCAATCATTTAAAAATGAAAGATCATTTTAAAAATGTGTTGGAGAAAATTACGGGCAAACGATTTTTCGATTACCGGAATTATAAGATTTATAAAAAATAAGGGTCTTATAGAAACAGGTCTTTATACAATTTTGCACCGGGAACAACTGCATATTTATCGAAATCAGTAATACCTTCTTTTGCCAATACTTCTTCATCAATAAAAGTATTTCCCGTGCAGTCCGATGATTTTTTTGCTAAAATAAAACAAGCAGCATCCGCAAGTATTTGTGGCGTGCGGCTCATATCGGCCAATGTTTTTCCACCCAATAAATTCCGCACAGCAGCCGTATCAATTGTCGTGTGCGGCCACAAAGCATTGGAGGCAATTTGATCCTTTTTAAATTCTTCCGCCCAGCCCAGTGCCATCATGCTCATGTCATATTTACTCATCGTATAAGCTACATGATTGCCCAGCCATTTCGGCGCTAAATTAATGGGCGGTGATAATGTGAGTATATGCGCGTTATTTCCTTTTTTTAAAAATGGAATGCAATGTTTCGTTACCAAAAAAGTGCCGCGCACATTCACGGAAAACATCAGGTCAAAACGTTTTGCTTCCGTATCTTCTGTGCGCGTGAGTTGAATGGCCGATGCATTATTAATTAAGCCGTCAATACCACCAAACTTATCAATAGTTAGCGCAACAGCTTTTTTAATTTGTTCTTCATCACGGATATCAACCTGTACTGCCAGTGCTTTTCCGCCGGCTGCTTCGATTTCTTTGGCTGCAGAAAAAATAGTGCCGCCGAGCTTTTCATTCTCTTCAATACTTTTTGCCGCCACAACAATGTTAGCGCCCGAAGCTGCCAGTTGCAATGCAATGGCTTTGCCAATTCCGCGGCTCGCACCGGTGATAAAAAAAGTTTTATTATTGAAATCCATATTATTTTTTTTGTAAAAACCTTTATGCTTTTTCTAAAAATGTTTTTAGCAGTTTCGCGGCTTGCTTACACGCTTTATCCAAATCTTTATTGACAATTGTTTTATCAAAATGGCTTTGAAAAGACAATTCATAGTTGGCTTTTTTCAATCTTGTTTCTACGTTTTCCTGCGTCTCTGTTCCGCGATGAATCAGCCGTTTTTTTAATTCTTCCAAAGAAGGCGGCGCGATAAAAACATATAAAGCATTGGTGGCAAAAATTTCCCGCACTTTCATAGCGCCTTGTACATCAATATCGAGAATAGGAATTTTTCCCGCATCCCAGATACGGTCGAGTTCAGATTTTAAAGTACCGTAATATTTTCCCGGGTACACCATTTCATATTCAAGGAAAAGGCCTGCATTCATTTTTTGTATAAAATCCGGAAGATCTAAAAAGTAATAATCTTTTCCATCCGTTTCTGTGCCTCTTTGCGCGCGCGTGGTGGCGGAAACGGAGAAAGCCAGTTCTGGAAATTGCTTCAATAAATAATGAGTGATGGACGACTTACCTGCCCCGGAAGGCGCGGTGATGGTCACTAATTTTTTCGTTGTATTTGTCATCGTGAAAGTTTAGGTTGCAATGTATACAACAAATGCTGAAAAATAAATTGCTTTATTTTTTCATTTTCTCCATGAAAATTTTTCATGCAATGGAATATTTCTTTTTGTAGGGTGAAAGGGAATATCCGCATAACCTAAAAATAGTAATCCCATGAGTGCATCATTTTCAGAAAGGCCAAGGTAATCTTTGAAAGCGTCATGATAAATGGGAAAAGAAGTGCTCCAGAATGAAGCCATGCCTTTTGCGGTGGCGCCCAATAAAATATGCTCAATCGCCGCTGCCACGGCCGCGCGTTCTTCCTGTTCCGGGATCTTTGGATTGGTACCTTTGTGCATATACGCAATTACAAGGTGCGAAGCCTGTGAAGACCAGCCTTGCATTTTTTCATATTTCGCTGCATTGAATTTTTCGGGTGATTGATATTTTTTATATAAATCAGAAAAATGGGTACAGAATTTTTGCAAAGCATTCCCGGAATAAATAATAAAGCGCCAGGGTTCTGTATGGCCGTGTGTGGGAGCGAGATCTGCGAGCGCGATCAGTTCTTCAATATCGGAATCATTTATTTTTTTACCATTCATCTGCGCAGGTTTAATGCTGCGGCGATGCTGAATAGTTTGTTGTAAATTTTGAAAAGAATCCATGGGGAAATTTAGATGTTGAAATTGGGGAAGGTAGATTTTTTTTGAAAAATGGTTAATGGTTAATTGTAAATTGTTAGTGAAGCCGGCTGAGCGGAGCCGAAGCCGGAGTTGAAAGAATAAATTTCCTGTTTCTTGTTTTGTGTTTTGTGTTTGGGGTTGAATTTAGATTCGTTATTTTATTTTCTCTTTTACTATTTTATTTTTTTATAACTCATTTTTATTTGTTGAAAACAATGAAGAGAAGTGAGTTATTTAATTTGAAATAATGTAACACATTTTGAATCTCATAATAAACATGAATCAAAGATGAAATTTTCAATGCATGTAATTCCCCCAAAAATCCTAAATCTCAAATCATTAAATCCTAAATCCTTACAATCTCCGCTCCCAAACCCCGCAACCGCTGATCAATATATTGATACCCGCGATCTACCTGGTCAATGTTTTGAATGATGCTTTTTCCATCGGCACTTAATGCTGCGATCAATAACGCCACACCTGCACGAATATCCGGACTACTCATGGTGATGCCACGAAGATTTTGTGTGCGTCCCAAACCTATAACCGTTGCCCTGTGCGGATCGCACAAAATAATTTTGGCGCCCATGTCTATTAATTTATCAACGAAAAATAAACGGCTTTCAAACATTTTCTGGTGAATGAGTACACTGCCCACGGCTTGCGTTGCCACCACGAGCATGATGCTCAATAGATCAGGCGTCAATCCCGGCCAGGGATGATCGGAAATGGTAAGAATGCCGCCATCAAGAAATGAAGCGATTGTATATTTTTCCCTGGCGGGTAAATAAATATCATCCCCCCGGAATTCCATTTCAATACCCAGCAATTTGAATTTATCCGGAATAATTCCGAGATGTTCGATGCCTGCATTTTTTATTAAAATTTCACTTTGCGTCATGGCCGCAAGGCCGATGAAACTGCCCACTTCGATCATGTCGGGCAACATGGTATGCGATGTGCCATTCAATTTTTCTACACCTTCAATCACTAATAAATTACTGCCAATACCGATAATTTTTGCGCCCATGCGGCAAAGCATTTTACACAATTGCTGGAGATAAGGTTCGCAGGCAGCATTGTATAAAGTAGTCGTGCCTTTCGCCAAAACTGCCGCCATCACAAGGTTTGCGGTTCCGGTTAAAGATGGTTCATCCAGTAAAATATATTTTCCAATTAATTCTTTTGCCTGCATCACAAAAATGCCATGCGTTTTATCATATTGAAATGATGCGCCCATTTTTTCAAAACCAATAATATGTGTATCGAGCCTGCGGCGGCCAATTTTATCACCGCCAGGTTTTGGAATATATGCTTTTTGAAACCTCGCCAGCATTGGGCCGGCAATCAACACAGACCCGCGCAGGTGCCCGCTTTTTTCCATAAATATTTCTGAACCAAGCAGACTAATATCCACATCATCCGCGCAGAAAATACAAGTGTGCCTGTCCTTGCGTTCCACTTTTACGCCGAGGCTTTCCAATAATTCTATGAGCAGGTTTACATCCGTGATGTCTGGAATATTGGAGATTTCCACTTTCTCTGCGGTGAGTAAAACGGCTGAAATCACTTGCAGCGCTTCATTCTTTGCGCCTTGCGGAATAATTTCTCCACTTAATTTTTTTCCACCAATTACTTCAAATGCTGCCATGCTGATTTTTATTGAAACGAAATTAAAGATGTGAATTTGAAAATCTGTTTATTTTATTTTAATCAAAGGCTGAATTTACAAATATTTACCGAACACGCTTTTTTACTACCCATTTCATTTTGTACATTGCAATAAGCAAAAAATATTTATGGGTTTTGAACTTCATACGCCGTATGCGCCAAGTGGCGACCAGCCAACAGCCATCGCGGAACTCACGAAAGAATTGAATAACGGGGAAAGATACCAGGTGCTGTTAGGCGTAACCGGCAGTGGCAAAACTTTCACCATGGCGAATGTTATTCAAAATGTGCAAAGGCCGGTGCTCGTGCTCACGCATAATAAAACGCTCGTGGCACAATTGTATGGAGAATTCAAACAATTTTTTCCCAATAATGCGGTCGGTTATTTCGTGAGTTACTATGATTATTATCAACCCGAAGCATACATATCTTCCAGCGATACATATATAGAAAAAGACCTGAGCATTAATGAAGAACTGGATAAACTGCGGCTGAATACAACCGCGGAATTATTGACCGGAAGAAGAGATATTATCGTGGTGGCAAGTGTGAGTTGCATTTATGGAATTGGTAATCCCACTGATTTTGAAAATGGCATTGTGCGCATTCATAAAGGGCAAATCATTTCCCGCCAGGGATTTTTACACGCATTGGTGAATAGTTTGTATAATCGCACGCAGGTGGAGTTTAAGCGCGGAACATTTCGCGTGAAAGGAGATACAGTAGATATAAATTTGCCGTACGTGGATTATGGATATCGTATTACTTTTTTTGGAGATGAGATTGAAAGTATTGAAAGCCTGGATGTGCAAACGAATAAGCGAATGGTGGTGTTGGAAAATGCGGCGATCTTTCCTGCAAACCTTTATGTAGCTCCAAAAAATATGCTGAACCAGATCATTTGTGAGATCCAGGATGAGATGCAATTGCAGGTAGAATATTTTAAAAATAATGGAAAATTTATTGAAGCGCAACGCATCAAAGAACGCGTGGAATATGATATTGAAATGATCCGCGAACTCGGTTATTGTAATGGCATTGAAAATTATTCACGATTTTTTGACCGACGCAAACCGGGTACACGTCCCTTTTGCCTGCTGGATTATTTTGATAAAGATTTCATCACTATTATTGATGAAAGCCATCAAACTATTCCACAGATCGCGGGCATGTATGGTGGGGATCGCAGCCGTAAATTGGTGTTGGTGGATTATGGTTTCCGGTTGCCCAGTGCGTTGGATAACCGGCCGTTGAATTTTAATGAATTTGAAAATATTACCGGGCAAACAATTTTTTTAAGCGCTACACCGGGAGATTTTGAACTGGAAAAAACAGGCGGCGTTGTAGTAGAACAAGTCGTTCGTCCGACAGGTTTATTAGAGCCACCGATCGAAGTGCGGCCAAGCATTAACCAGGTGGATGATCTGCTGGATGAAATAGATAAAAGGGTTGCAAAAGGCGGGCGCATTTTGGTCACTACATTAACCAAAAGAATGGCGGAAGAAATGGATAAATATTTACACCGCATCAATATAAAATCAAAATATATTCACAGTGATGTAGATGCATTGGAACGCGTGGAAATATTACGCCAGTTGCGTTTGGGCGATATTGATGTGTTGGTTGGCGTGAATTTATTGCGCGAAGGATTGGATCTTCCGGAAGTAACATTGGTTGCCATTCTTGATGCAGATAAAGAAGGTTTTTTGAGAAATGAAAAATCATTGACACAGACTGCAGGACGCGCGGCGAGAAATGTGGATGGGTTGGTAATTTTTTATGCAGATACTATTACACAAAGTATGCGCAAAACCATGGATGAAACGGATCGCCGGCGGGAAAAACAAGTAGCTTATAATATATTGCATGGCATTACACCAAAAACAATTATTAAGAGTATTGAGCAGATCATGAAGCAAACTTCTGTGCTGGATATTAAAGGCTATGATCCCGATAAACCTTATGCGATTATTGATGAATTGATGATTCCGGCTGCGGAAGATAATGATGAATACAAAACAATTCCGCAGGTAGAAAAAGCAATCAACAGAATTAAAAAAGCCATGGAGAAAGCGGCGCGCGACCTTGATTTTATAGAAGCCGCCGGTTTGAGAGATAAAATGTTTGCCATGCAAAAGGTCCTGGAAGAAATGAAAAAATAGGCATTGAAATTTTCATTCATCTATTTTATTTCTTTGGATACATCATTATTTAGTATTTTTAAAATCCAAAAAAAGTCAACATGAATAGATTTTACCCACTGCTTATTTTAATGACATTCGGCTTTGCTGCAACAGCACAAACTAAAAAAGGGCCGCAACCAGGAGACATTTACAAGATGAAAACAACTTCAGACATCCAGGTTTCACCGGATGGGAAATGGGTTGTATATACAGTAACGACGGATGATACAGTGCATGACAGTTGGAATGATGATATTTGGATGACGTCCTGGGATGGCACACAAACTATTCAACTCACCAATTCAACAGAAGATGAATCCTCTCCTTTATTCAGTCCCGATGGAAAATATATTTCTTTTATTTCTTCCAGGAAAATTGGCGGTGAAGATGATGATGATGACAAAGATAAAAGCCAGGTTTGGCTGATGGATCGCAGGGGTGGAGAAGCTAAAAGTATCAGCGCTGTAAAGAGTGGTATTAAAGATTATTGCTGGAGCCCGGATGGGAAAAGTATTTTACTGGTAATGAAAGACCAGGATTTTAGTGATACATCGAAAACGAATGTCAGGCTGCCTTTTGTAATTGATCGTTATCATTTTAAAGAAGATTACACAGGTTATTTGGATAGAAGAGCGACGCATTTTTATTTACTCAATATTGCATCGGGAGATATTGATACATTGACCAGTGGAAAGTATGATGAGACTTCTCCGGCATTTAGCCCGGATGGAAAACAAATTGTTTTTGTAAGTAACCGTACGGAAGATCCTGATAAAAATGAGAATTCAGATATTTATGTAATGGATGCAAAGTCCGGTGCTATAATGAAACAACTGACCACATGGGAAGGTGCAGACACAGATCCACGGTGGAGTCCGGATGGTAAATGGATCGCCTATTTGCAGAGTTTCAGCAATGAAAAATTCACCATGTTTGGCAATGATAATCTTGCAATCATTTCAAAAGACGGAGGTACGCCCAAACTTTTATCTGCTGCTGTTGAAAGAAATATTACTGCACATCAATGGTCAAAAGATGGAAACAGTATTGCCACTTTGATGGACGATGATCGCAGAAGCAGTGTGGTTTTATTTGGATTGGATGGCAAAGAAATCAGCAGGCCTGGAAATGGCGACCGCGTTTTTGTAGAGCTACAATTAAATAAAGCAAACGGGCAATGGGCAACTCTATTAACTGATCCGCATATGCCTTATGAAGTGTATGCGTTGGAAAATGGTGTAACCCGCCGCCTGACTACATTACAGGATGACTATATCAAATCTGTTTCATTGGCAAACGTGTCCGGCTTTGAAAGTAAAAGTAAAGATGGCAACATGGTTTCCGGTATTTTATATACACCTTCAACTGCCTCAAAAAATAATGCGCTTCCGCTTATTATGTTTATTCATGGCGGCCCGGTTGGCCAGGATGATTATGAGTTTGATATGACTGCTCAAATATTAGCAGAAAAAGGTTTTGCAGTAGCACAGGTAAATTACCGGGGAAGTACTGGTAAGGGCAATGATTTTATCCGTGCAATTATGGGTGACTGGGGCGATAAAGAAGTTATTGATATCAATGGTGCTGTTGATTATTTAATTGAAAAAGGCATTGCAGATTCTACGAAGCTTGGCATATTTGGCTGGAGTTATGGCGGCATTCTTACGGACTATTGCATTGCTACGAATCAACGCTTCAAAGCTGCGTCAAGTGGCGCGGGCAGTGCATTACAACTGAGTATGTATGGGGTGGATCAATATGTAACACAATACAATAATGAAATCGGGCCACCGTGGAAAAATTTGGATAAATGGATAAAAATATCTTATGCATTTCTCCATGCGGACAGGATCAATACGCCCACACTTTTCATGGCTTCGCAAAATGATTTCAATGTACCGGTTGCAGGAGCAGAGCAAATGTACCAGGCGTTGAAAACCACCGGCGTTCCTGCCGAACTCGTTATTTATCCCGGCCAGAACCATGGCATTATTGTGCCGAGTTATATCGCAGATCGTTCACAACGTTATATTGATTGGTTCAGTAAATATTTAAAATGATTTTATCCTGAATACAATAACATTTTAAAAATAAATGTATGGCCACATTCGCATTATACAATTTGAAAGGTGGTGTAGGAAAAACCGCCGCATCTGTAAACCTTGCATATCTCTCCGCCGCGGATGGGAAAAAAACGTTGTTATGGGATCTCGATCCGCAGGGCGCAGCATCTTATTATTTGCGTGCCGAAACATCGGGTAAAAATGAATTTAAAAAAATGCTTTCGGGGAATTTGTCTGTACAGGAAACGATTAAAGAATCCATATTTGAAAATCTCTGGATCATCCCGGCTGACCTGAGTTCCCGTCATGCAGATATATTATTGGACGAACAAAAACAAAGCAGGAAAAAATTGAAATCATTCCTACATGAACTCAAAGAATTCGACACTATTATCATTGACTGCCCGCCGGGATTATCCATCTTACATGAAAATGTTTTTTATGCCGCAGACTGGGTTTTAATGCCGAATATTCCAACCACTTTATCTATTTTATCCTATGATAAAGTGATTGATTTTTTTGAAGAGAATAATTTGGATACAGGAAAAATAAAATGTTTTTTCAGTATGGTGGATCACCGGAAAAATATGCACCATGAAGTGATGCAAAAATTTTACAAGGATACTATTTTCTTTAAAAGTTATATTCCCTATTTAAGTGATGTGGAAAAAATGGGCGCACATCAGCAACCTGTTTTCGAATTTGCCAATAGCAGTTATGCCGCAACCTGTTTCCGCGACTTATGGAATGAAATAAAGAAAAAATGTTTATAGGAATTGCTTATTTTTAATAAAAAAGGATTTATTTCATCATTCAAAAAAAGAATAAATATGGAGAGAGAATTAGGATCATGGTACAGCCCGGCACTTGGGCAGGATATGCCCATTGTTAGTTATGGCCATGCGGGGTTTGCTTTATTGCTGGTGCCAACAGCAGCCGCAGATTATTTGGAATACGAACGCTTCCTCATGATAGATGCATTGAAGCCTTATATTGAAGCTGGTAAAATGCGCGTGTTCAGTGTGAATAGTATTAATAATGAAAGTTGGTTGAATAATGAAATGTTACCCGAACATAAAGCAATTCGCCATAACCAGTTCAATGATTATATTTTCTTCGAAGTAGCTCCATACATCAGGAATAAATGTGGCGCAGATACGATGATCTTTGTAAGCGGCGCTTCTTTCGGCGCATTACATTCTATGAATTTATTCTTAAAACGTCCTGATATTATTAATGGTGCAATTAGCATGAGCGGTGTATATGACCTAAGTGAATACACAAAAGGATTTTGGGATGAGCAGGTTTACTTTAATAGTCCATTTCATTATATTCCTAATCTTGAAGATCCTTTTTACCTGGATAAAATTAAAGCCAGCCCGCATATTCATATCTACACGGGCAGTGGTAATTATGAAGACCCGGAAGCCAACCGAAAATTCTCAAAAGTGCTGAATGATAAAGGTATTGCGCATGATTTGGATGTTTGGGGAACGGATATAGATCACGACTGGCCTACCTGGAGAGCTATGTTGCCGTATATTATTGAAACAAAGTTTTAAATGAATGCAGCGCAAAAAGTACAGTTAGAAAAATGGAAATTAGCCACGCGTAATTTCCTACAAAAAAAATTTGTACGGATCATTGCCAAATCATTACTCGCAGTAATTGGTTTGGCAATTATTTTTATTATTGCGCTCAGCATTTATTTACAAACACATCGGGAAGAAATTGTTGCTAAAGTAAAAGACGAACTTGCTAAAACCATAAATGGTGAGGTACAAATAAAGGATATTGATTTATCTGTTCTTCGGCATTTTCCTAATATTGGAATTCAGGTAAAAGGCATTCGCATACTGGATTCAATGTATCACAGGCCTTTGCTGCAAGCAGCTGAAGTGTCCGCTGGTATTGGGATTTTCCAACTTTTCAAAAAAGATAAAACAATTAATGAGATAACAATTAGCACTGGTTTATTTCATTTATTTACGATGTCATCGGGTTATACAAATGGTTACCTTTTACAAACAAAAAAGAAAACGCAGTCAAACAGTTCCGAAGGAAGTATTCATGTAAACCAAATTCAATTATCGAATGTCCATGCTATCATTGAAGATGCACCGCAAAATAAAAAATATGAATGTGTAGCCAACGATATTTTTATCAAAATAAAATATGAAAATGACATTTGGAAAATGACAATGGATGAAGACATTTTGGTGAAAGGACTGGGTTTCAAATTATCAAAAGGAATGTACTTGCAAAATTGTTTATTGAAAGCGGATAATTGGGAAATTGATTTTTATACTGTAAAAAAAGAATTGGTTTTCAATGATTCAAAAATCAGTATAGATAAGCAGCCATTTGTTTTATCGGGTAAATTTCATTTTGCGGATTCGTCTTTTTTTAATTTAGATGCAACCACAAAAAATATTTCTTTTACAGAAGCAACAAAAATTATAACGGAGAAAATTAAAAGTAAAATGCGTTTTACCGGTCTTGAAAAAGGCTTTGATGTGCATGCAACTTTTGATGGGCCACTTTCCGGCGGTGGAGATCCGTTTATAAACGTTGATCTTATCACTTTGCAAAATGTATTGACAACACCGATCACTTCTTTCACGCAATGCAGTTTCACTGGAAATTTTAATAATCATATCAGTGATACGATGGAAGCGGGTGATCCGAATTCGAATATTGTTTTCAAAAAGTTCAGCGCGAACTGGAATGGATTATTAATTTCTACAGATTCTATTTTAATACAAAATTTATCAGAACCCTTACTGCGCTTCGCTTTCATATCTAGTTGCAGTTTGCCGGAACTGGATAGTAATTTGGAACTATCTTCCATCAGGTTGACAAAAGGTACTGCTGTAGTGAAAATTAATTATGACGGGCCTTTGGTTACAGATCCATCGTTATTAAATAAAGTGGGCGCAGATATTTTATTGAAAGATGGGGAAGGAATTTATGAGCCGAGGAATATTGTATTCAGTAAATGTAATGGACGAATCAGTATTTCTGAAAATAGTTTAAGCATCCAAAAACTGGTTTTTGATATTCAGCAAAATCATTTTGAAATAAATGCCAGTGGTGAAAATGTAAACCGGGTGGCATTAGCAGATTCTGGCAAAGCATCTTTTAGTTGTGATGTATATTCTCCATCCATTAATGGAAATGATTTTACTTTTTTGTTTGATGAAAAAAAATCTGTCAGCAGCAGGTCAAAAAAGAACACAGGTTTAAATGCCACTGCTTCAAAAATTGATAATATTTTAGTCAATGGGGATATGGAATTAAATATTAAAGCCGGTCATATTATCTACCAGCATTTCACTGCAGATAATATAAAAGCTTCCATGATGTTTGCATCTGATAAATGGGAAATACAAAATGCATCTTTACAGCATGCCGGTGGTAATCTTTCACTTTCAGCAAGTTTTAATGCGCTGAAAAATGGTGTGCGTGATGCCACTGCAAAATTCAAACTGGCTGAGGTAGATGTGCGCAAAGTGTTTTATGCATTCGACAATTTTGGACAGGATGCCATCATCTCTTCGAATGTGCGCGGCACTTTGAATACAAACGGAGACATTCATTTTTTAGTGAATAAAAAAGGGAACTTCGTTGGTAAATCATTAAGTGGAACGATGAATTTTTCTTTAAAAAATGGTGCGCTTGTGAATTTTAAACCATTTGAAAATATCAACGATATTGTTTTTAAAAACCGTGATTTTTCCGATGTCCAATTTGCCGAGATCAATAATAAGTTTACGATCAGTAAAGGCGAAATGCAAATCGACCGGATGGAAATTGCATCTACTGTATTGCATATTTACTTAGAAGGTTTGTATGATTTTAACCATAAAAATACGGACATCAGTATTCAGGTGCCATTGAATAATTTAAGTAAATCAAAAAATGACACGCGCAGAGAAAAAAAAGGTTTAGATGCAAAAGCCGGTGCCAGTGTATATTTGCGCGCAAGGAATGCAAGTGATGGTTCCGTAAAATTTGGACTGGATGTATTTCGAAAACTCAGAAAAAATTAAATTTATACCAAAACCCTTTTTATGAAAAAATTACTCATTGTGTTTTGTATCGTCGCTTGTGCATGTACAAATAATAAATCTGAAAATGGCATGTTGGTCAAAGATTATTTTGCACCGCAGGACACAGGTTTACAAACTGCCGGAATTAAAATGATTCCCATTTCTACACCCGTTGGAAATTTTCATGTATGGACAAAAAGCATTGGCAATAATCCGCGCATAAAAGTTTTGTTACTGCATGGCGGACCGGCAATGACGCATGAATACATGGAATGTTTTGAAAGTTTTTTTCCGCAACAAGGATTTGAAATGATCGAGTATGACCAACTCGGTTCTTATTATTCAGATCAGCCAACAGACAGCAGTTTATGGACCGTTGATCGTTTTGTAGATGAAGTAGAACAAGTACGGAAAGCACTCGGACTTACTAAAGATAATTTTTATATACTTGGAAATTCCTGGGGTGGAATTTTAGGAATGGAATATGTTTTAAAATATCCTGATAATGCCAAAGCGCTCATCGTTTCCAACATGATGGCAAGTGGCCCGGATTATGGAAAATATAATCTCGAGTTGCAAAAACAAATGGATAAAACAATTGTTGACAGTATTATGCTTTTACAAAATACCGGGCAAGCCAGTAACCCGCGTTATGAAGCATTACTGAATGGATATTATCAACAGCATCTTTGTCGCTTAGATCCATTTCCCGACCCAGTTGCACGAAGTTTTAAACACATTAATTCAACGATTTATACAATGATGCAGGGACCAAGTGAATTTGGTATTTCCGGCCGGCTGGCAAATTGGGATATTAAAGACAGGCTGAAAGAAATTAAAATTCCTACCTTAATGATCGGTGCAAAATATGATACCATGGATCCGGAGTATATGAAATGGATGAGTACGCAAGTGCAGAAAGGCCGCTATTTATATTGCCCGGAAGGAAGCCATCTCGCTATGTGGGATGACCAAAAAAATTATTATCCCGGTGTGATTCAATTTATTAAGGATGTGGATGCGGGAAATTTTGCGAAATAATATTTAAAAATACATCAGGAGAAAAAGTGGTCTCACCAAGAATCGAACTTGGATCTAGAGTTTAGGAAACTCCTATTCTATCCATTGAACTATGAGACCATTCTGCAGAAGCCTTTTGCCACTGTATTTCAGCAAAAATCAGGCGCAAATGTAAGGACAAAATCGCAAATAAAAATTCAACCATTATCTTTGCTGCCCGGAATAAAAAAAGGCAGGAATTTCTGTTTAATAAAATCCTTAAATATTTTTAGAAATAATGAAAATTTATAACCTCATCATAAAATACCGTTTCTGGTTAAGCCTTGTGGCACTTGCATTAGCTATACTGGTAAACTATACCAACGGTTTTTGGCCTGCATTCATTTTATATTTTGTCGCGTTGATCGGTATTGCCAGCCATTTCTTTATTGGCCCGATGCGCCTGATACAAAAACCCATGGAAGATGGCAATGTCGAAGAAGTGGAAAAGATTATGAAATCCATTTGGTTTCCGGGGTTATTGTACAAACCTATTCGTTCTACTTATTACACTTTGCTGGGAAATATGTCCATGATGAAACAGGATTTTGATGCCGCGGAAAAACATTTGAAAAAAAGTTCTGCACTCGGTTCTGCAATGCCTGAAGCAGAAGGAGCGAATAAATTGCAACTGGGCATGATGGCTTTACAAAAAGGAGATTTTCGCGGCGGGGAATCATATATGCGGGCAGCGCTCCGCATCGGCATCCCGGATAAAGAAAGTGAAGCAGTTGCCTACCTGAGCATGTGCCAGATTTTTATGAATAAAAGAGAATTTCGTGCGGCAAAAGATTATTTCCGCAAAGCCAAAGCCTGCAAACCCAAGACCAAGCAGGTTGTGGACCAGATAAAAGATATAGAGAAATATATTTCCAGGATGCCGGGATAAATATTCGCTGCCATTGCTGGTCGCCTGACCGGCAATTATGAATACAAAATTTTATCTGAAAATAGTAAAAGAAATTTTTGATCAGGTGACCAAAAATGGCGTTTAAGATTCGGGACATTTATTTAAGCAAGCGTTCTATAAATTGCCGAAAGCCGTTCGTTCCTGCATGAGTATATTTTATCAAAAATTTCTATCTCCAAATATTATCTTTGAAGTATGGCAAACAGGCAATACCAGGAAGAAAAATTCCGGAATATTTATAGTGGTTTAAATGAAGAGCAAAAACTGGCAGTGGACACAATAGATGGTCCCGTGATGGTGATTGCCGGACCAGGAACGGGAAAAACACAAATCCTTTCTGCACGCATCGGTAAAATTTTATTAGAAACAGATACTGCTCCGCAAAATATCCTTTGCCTCACTTTTACGGACGCCGGCGTGGTGGCCATGCGCAAAAGACTGATCAGTTTTATGGGTAGTGATGCATACAAAGTGCAGGTGCATACTTTTCATTCTTTTTGTAATATGGTCTTGCAGGAAAATGCCCGCTATTTCAGTAAAAAAGAAATGGATGCTTTAAGTGATTTGGAAAGAATTGATGTATTGCAAAAATTAATTGATGGTTTTGAAAATGAAAATTCTTTAAAGCGTTTTAAAGGCGAGATCTATTATGACATGCATCACCTGTCTCATTTATTTTCAACCATAAAAAGAGAAAACTGGCGCGAAGAAATTCTACTTCAACAAATAGATGAATATATCAATAACATCATTCCGGAAACAGATGGTTTTTATAATAAAAGAAAAAAAGCAAAAGGAGAATTTGAATTAACACAAAAAGGTAAAGAAGAAATTGAGCGAATGGAAAAAACAAAAGATGCTGTTCGTTCTTTTAAAAAATACCAGGAAATTCTTAAAGAAAAAAAGCGCTACGATTATGATGATATGATCAACTGGACGATTCAGTTATTCGAGGAATACCCGGATGTACTGTTGAATTACCAGGAACGTTTTCAATATATCCTTGTAGATGAATACCAGGACAGCAGCGGATCTCAGAATAAAATTATAGAATTACTCATCAGTTACTGGCAGGATGAAAAGCCAAATATTTTTGTAGTGGGCGATGACGATCAAAGCATTTATAAATTCCAGGGAGCAAACTTGCAAAACCTGCAGTCATTTGTAAAAGCGTATGATAATGACCTGCTGAAAATTGTTTTGACAAAAAATTATCGCAGCGTGCAGCCGGTTTTGGATGCGGCAAAAAATTTAGTTGAAAATAATGAAGAACGCCTGATCAAACATTTGCCAGATCTTACAAAAGATTTGATTTCAGCAAATACGGATTTGATGAAATTGAATCTTCATCCGCTGATCCGCGTTTACAATAATGAGTTTGAAGAAAATGCACACCTTGCATTATCCATTAAAAAATTAATTGATGATGGCGTTTCAGCTTCTGAGATCGCCGTAATTTACCGCGAACACAAAATAGGCGATGAGCTTATTAAATTTTTGCAATTGCTGCAAATTCCTTTTTATGCAAAGCGGTCGATCAATTTGCTCGAAGATGTTTTTATAAAAAAAATACTGAACATCATGCGATATACGGTGGCAGAGCAGGAATTATCATTCAGTGGTGAACAATATTTATTTGAAATTTTACACTACGATTTTTTTGGCATAAAACCTTTTCGCATCGCGGTGATCTGTAATGAGATCGCGGCAATGCGGGGTAAAACTGCAAAAGAAAAATCATTGCGAGGGTACTTACAAAAATTGAAACAAGAGAATGATGGAAAATTATTTTCAGAAAATGAACAGGACATTCCGCTTATCCGCGTTGCAGGAATTATTGAATCATTGATCACGGAAGTGAATAATAATAGCTTGCAGGGCTGGTTTGAATTTATGATCAATGAAACTGGTATCCTAACTTATATTCTTAATGACCCGGAGAAATTCTGGCTGATGAAAAAATTGACCGGTCTGTTTGATTATATAAAAGATGCAACACATAGAACTCCGGATATGAATTTAAAAGCATTCATGGAACAGGTTGATTTATTAATTCAAAATACTTTACCAATTGACCTCGTGCAACAATCCGGTGTTGCAGCCGGCGTGAGTTTATTAACTGCTCATGGTAGTAAGGGCCTTGAATTTGAATATGTATTTTTAATGTGTGCACGTACAGATCTATGGGAAGGGAAACGCAGTATGAGCAGGGGTTTCAGGCTGCCACCAAATGTGGTGGAGCAGGAAAATGAAATTGAAAAAGCAGAGGAACTGCGGCGCTTATTTTATGTTTCACTTACACGTGCAAAAAAATATCTTTTTATATCTTACCCGGAAAGCCGTAATGATGGCAAACAAAATCTTCCTTCACAATTCATTGCAGAAACAAAAATTCAGGAACAAATTCCGGAAGAAAGAATTACACTTTCTGAAGAAGACAAATTGCATTTTGCCTCACTGCGTTTTGGTATTATACAAAAACCCATTTTAGAAAAAATTGAAGCGGAATATATTGATCACATCCTGGAAAACTTCACCATGAATGTTTCTGCTTTGAATAATTTTTTGGAATGCCCGTTGAAATTTTATTACAGCACACTCATACGTGTTCCTTCCGTTAAAAGTGAACCCATGCAGTTCGGTAGTTCCGTGCATGCCGCACTGAATGATTTTTTTGTAAAGATGATGAATGAAAATCATGTGTATCCTTCGAAAGATTTTTTACTGCAACGCTTTTTGTATGATATGCAGCGAAATCGGGAAGTTTTTACAAATAAAAGCCTGAATAATTTTTTGGAATATGGAACAAAAATGCTGGAAAATTATTATGACTATTACTATGCTGTTCCACCCACAAATGATTTTATTCTCACAGAATATCCTTTAAGCAAAGTGGTCATCAACAATGTGCCGTTGAAAGGTTTTGCAGATAAAATTCAGTTTTGGAAAAATGATATTGTGATCACTGATTTTAAAACCGGTGCCTATCCCAAAGCAAAAGCACGCGGCGAATTTGATTTGCCCGGAAGCCTGAAAGTGCCACTGGGCGGGAATTACTGGCGGCAAGCCGTTTTTTATAAAATGCTTGCAGAGAATCTGCCAGGTAAAAGTTGGAATGTATTAGAAATCAAGTTTGATTTTGTGGAAATGAATAAAAAAGAACAATTCGATATAGAGAAATTATTTATTACACAAGAACAAATTGATATTGTAAAAGATCAAATAGTAAATGCCTGGGATAAAATTCAAAAGCATGAATTTTATGAAGGCTGTGGAAAACAGGATTGTCATTGGTGCAATTTTATTAAGGATCAAAAAATTTACAGTTCATTGGTGGAAGAAGAAACGGAAGAATCGCCGGCAGATTTTTAAAGGAAGATTACCAGATCAAAAGCCAGAAAGCAATTATGTTTGCATACAATTTGCACCTATATTATTTATGATAAAAAAATTCATGCTTGTTTTTTCTGCAGCCGCCATCATTGCATGGGTTACTGGATTAAGCAGTTGCGCAAATATTATTCCTCCAACCGGCGGGCCAAAAGATACAATTGCACCGGTATTGGTGGGTGCATTACCTGCTGATTCTTCAAGGAATTTTATAACCAAAAAGATCACGCTGAATTTTGATGAGTATGTGCAACTGAGCAGTAATTTTGGAGATGAAATTGTGGTTTCACCTTATCCATTATTGCCACCATTGTTTGAAGCACGTTTGAAAACTGTTACGATCAAATTGCGTGATACATTAAAACCCAATACCACTTATTCTATTGATTTTGGTAAAGCTATCCAGGATGTAAATGAATTGAATACGATTAAAAATTTCGACTATGTTTTTTCAACCGGAAATTACATTGCAAATGGAACACTTTCAGGAAAAGTGATCGAGGCCGAAACAGGTGCAACAGACAGCACATTGATTGTAGTTTTGCATAGCAATTTACAAGACAGTGCTATAAAAAAAATTCGCCCGGATTATTATGCGAAATTAAATGGTAGTGGAAATTTTGTTTTTCATCATTTGCCCAATGAAGATTTTTCTGTGTATGTTTTACCCAATGATTATTCTAAAAAATATGATGACAGCACTAAAATGTTTGCTTTTTTAAATGAGCCTGTAAAAATTGACAGCAGTCGTCAAAGTATTACGCTGTATGCTTTTCGCGAGTTTACACAAAAAGAAAAACCTGTTGTTGCAGAAGCTAAAAAAACAAAAAAAAGTATCGAACCTGAAGCGTTAAAAATTGCATTTTCTTCGGGTGGCGTGCAGGACATTCTTGAACCACTTTCTATTAATACAAACAGGAAAGTTGCTGAATTTGATTCTTCAAAAATTATTTTATCTGATACAAATTTTAAACCTATCCCGGTACGCTGGCAGGCAGATACTTCTGGCCGTCAATTTACTATGCAATATTCGTGGATACCGGAAAGAGAATATATTCTTGTCGTGCAAAAGGAAGCATTTAAAGACAGCGCCGGCATTATGACAGATAAAAATGATACGCTGGAATTCAGAACAAAACCCGAAGCTGATTATGGAAATATTCTGATTCGTTTTTCCAATCTTGATCTCACAAAAAATCCTGTGTTGCAATTTGTGCAGGGAAATAATATTATAGATTCTATCCCGCTAACACAGAAAGAGTGGTCTCGAAAAATTTTTCCACCCGGCGATTACACCATCCGAATTTTGTATGACGAAAACAAAAATGGGAAATGGGATCCGGGAAATTTTGATACAAAAAAGCAACCGGAAATAACTATTTTAATTCCGCGGAAAATCACGGTTAAAGCGAATTGGGATAATGAGGTGGACATTAAATTATAAAAATTAACGCCTCATTGTTGCTTCAATTATTTTTTCTCGGCATGAAGATTTAACTTTATCCCTCTTTAAAAAAAGTGCATGGAATTGCCTTCAGCTTTATTGGAAAACGCGGTGAATGAATTTTCTAAATTACCGGGGATCGGAAAAAAATCCGCGCTCCGGCTTGTGCTGCATTTATTAAAACAGGATGCAGGTTCTGTTACAAAATTTAGCGAAGCTATCACGCGCATGCGCAATGACATAAAGTTTTGTCAGCGTTGCCAGAATATAAGCGACGCCGATATCTGCGCGATCTGCGCGAACTCCATGCGCAATAATCACCAGATATGTGTAGTGGAAAATGTACGTGATGTCATCGCTATAGAAAGCACGCAACAGTTCAATGGTACGTACCATGTTTTAGGTGGCATCATTTCTCCATTGGATGGTATTGGACCCGATCAACTTTCCATTGAATCATTGGTTCAGCGTATAAAAAATGAAGAAACGGAAGAACTCATTTTCGCACTTAGTCCGAATATACAAGGTGACACCACCATTTATTATATCCAAAAAAAATTGGGTGCGCATGTTTGTAACATTTCTACAATCTCCCGCGGTATTGCGTTTGGCGGGGAATTGGAATATGCAGATGAACTCACGCTTGCACGCAGCATCGCGAATCGCGTACCTGCAAATAGTTTTGTGAAATAAAAATTCTTCTGCATTTTAATCTTCAACGTTCTGCTATTTTTGGTCGCTGACCAAAAATTTATAATTATTATTTTAATCGAAGATTTCGACTCCGGTATTGCCGGTCAGGCGACCGGCAATGGAGATAATCGCGTACCAGTATTGGCAAGTTTTGTGAAATAAAAATTCTTTGTCTATTCAATGGGATTTTATCATTTGCCACGACTTTTAATTCGTGGACTATTTTATAAATAAAATCAAACTTGCTTTAGCCAAATTCCAACATAAAAAAGAGCCCCATATTTTGAGGCTCTTAGTTTTTCAACAAGGGGGGTATATTATAACTTAATCAGTTTCTTGAATTCAATTTTACCCGGTGTTTGTATTTTCATCAAATACATACCTGGTGCGAGGTTACCGCAATTGAATGAAACTGTATTTATGCCTTTCACCATTTGTTTTTCTACTGATTGTAATGTATGTCCCTGCATATCGGTAAGCAGGAATGAATACGTACAATTCGTATTTTCATTAACCATCAAAGTGAATTTATCTTTAAATGGATTTGGAAAAACATTGATCGAATTTTCATTTTCTGTTCCTGAAGATACCGCAGTTTTTCCAGTTAAGCCCGGAAGTGCAACCAATGCCTTAGTGCCTCCATGCAAGTAAAAAGTGGACAAGTAAGTAGCTTCAAATTCAATCATCTTATTATTCGCATCATAGTTACCTGCAAATGATGGTGTAATGAAAGCAGTCGTGTGTTTGGTAAATACAGTCGCGCAATCATCATTGTTTTGTGATACACGAATATCTTTAATTGAACTTACGCCTGAACCTGGTTTGTCAATTAACTTTTGTAATTCAGTATTCGGAATAATTATTCTTACCATCACCGGTGAACCAGGCTGTGTGGCCGGTTTAATAGTAACCGTTCTGTCCATATAAAATATACCATTTTTATCCTGGCGAAGTTCACCGGAATTCCTGTACAATCCACCATCAACCTGGTTCAGCGTATTACCATTTGCTTTTACTTCTGCAATCAGTTTATATGCGTTATCAGTCAATGGTACCCAAAGATTTGTGTTATTTCCATCTGTATATTCATCTACAGGATATGGAGAAATTGGTATACAAGTATTACCAATTCCTTTTGCAATATCAAGATCCATAATGGATAATTTGAAGTTGGCATACGTAAATTGATCGCCTGTAAATATTCTTGCGTAATACGTTTTTCCTTTCTTTAATTTATATGAAAAGAAATCTTTTGTTGTTCCCTGGTCTACCTGTATGTAACCGCAGTCAACAGATTTTTTCAGGTTACATGGCTGATCAAAAATATCAAAGTAAATGCCCGGGTTGCTTTGTGGAAATGCATAACTTTTATAATTCATTCCCTGGATACGGAATAATTGTATATCGGAAGTTGCAGTGAATTTTATCCAAATATCATCATCATCTGCACCGGCACCACATACATTATAATTTTCTTTCAAATCACTTTTTGTTGCACCAATTGTTGTCATTTGAATTCCACGGCAGGTATCATTATATGCTAAAGGATGCATTTCTATTGCCTGGTCACATTGATCATTTACAGGTGGCGGATTATAG
>JBBRSI010000013.1:0-41815 GCA_038245585.1 Chitinophagales bacterium | reverse complement strand
GGGAGTGCTTAATTAAGTGTGTCATTGTTTGATAATCGATCCCCGAATTTTATTGTTAGTTCCGTTCTTACTGCTGCCCATCCGAACATTTGTCCGTGCCATTTGGTATTTGCATTTATAGTTGCAAGATAGATTTGTTTTACGATTGCATCTTCAGAACTAAATGCTCCTTTGGTTTTTGTAACTTTCCTTACCATACGATGATAGCTTTCGATAGGATTGGTGGTGTAAATAATCCTCCTGATCGCTGTGGTATATTCAAAGAAACGGCTTAGTCTATCCCAGTTACTGCGCCAGCTTTTAAAGATCACCGGATATTTTTCTCCCCATTTTTTTTCTGCTTCGTCAAGATAATGCAGGCCCATTTGCTCATTTACTGCTTTGTAGATTTGCTTTAGATCTTTCACAAATGGCTTTAGATCTTTCCAGGTCATATACTTCATTGAGTTGCGCATCTGGTGCACCAGGCACAGCTGTACATCTGTTGTGGGAAAGATATCTTCAATAGCATCACCAAAGCCTTTTAGATTATCAATGCATGCGATACATATATCTTGTACCCCACGCAATTTCAAATCAGTAAGTACACTCCGCCAGAAAGCAGCTCCTTCATTTTCTCCAAAATAAATACCAATTACTTCCTTCTGTCCTTCAGTACTGACGCCGAGAATAGAGTAAATAGCCCTGCTCTTTACCGTGCCTTCGTGCCGTACTTTAAAGTGTATAGCATCAAGCCACATTACAGGATAAACACTTTCCAATACACGGTTCTGCCATTCTTTAATAGAAGGCAGCAGCCTGTCTGTGATGGCTGTCAGAGTACCGTCGGATATATCAAAATCATAGATGTCTTTAAGATGTTGTTGAATGTCCGAATACGATAATCCCATTCCATACAATCCAATAATCTTCCTGTCCATATCATCACTGATCACACGCTGTCTTTTGGGTATCGTTTGTGGTTCAAATGAGGATGCACGATCGCGGGGAGAAAAAATATCAAAGCCTCCTAAAGAGCTTTGAATATTTTTTCGTGTGTGGCCGTTACGACGGTTCGAAATATGTTTTTTGCTGTCCTGGAGATGTTCATCTAGTTCTCCTTCGAGAGAGGCTTCAATAACCCTTTTTAAAAGTGGGGTAAATACACCTTCGGCACCAACGAGAGGCTTTCCAGAACGAAGTTCCTCACCAGCCTGTTTTACAAAAGCTTCAAAATCAAAATCTTTCTTTTTCATAAATGTCAATTTAATTAATTTTAAATTTGACACACTTTATTGAGCATACTCGAAGCCTTCATTAAATTCGTTCACTTTGAGAGATTTTTACCATTAATAAAAAACATTAATCTGAATTTTCTTCACTAACCATTAACCATTAACCACTAACCATTAACCATTATCCTCAGTCTTCAAGATTAATCGTAAAAACAATCATCCTCGATTGCAGTTTATCGAGTACGCTGGAGTATTTTAAATTGGGATCACGGCTATGGATATTGGAGAGGCCATAACTTATTTTCAGTTCAGGAGAAACTGTTACAAAAGGTAAATAAAAATTGAAACCTAAACCTGCCTCAACGCCAAAATCACCTTTCTTTAATTTTACAAAATTCTCCGCATTGCGCGCGGAAGAATTGCTGGCGAGATCCAAATCATATTTGATGCCGCCAAGCATATACACCCGGAAATTATCTATGCGGTCTGAATTGAATTTTATTTGTAAAGGAAAACTCACGATCGTTGATGGTAAATTTTGAATCACCGTATCTGCTTCCGTGGGCAAAGGATGACTTAATGTATAGGTGAAAAATTTTGCGCCGCCAACAATGAGTTGCGGGTTAGCCCGGAATTCAAATCTTTTATTGATGCGGAATGTTGCCTGCAAGCCTAATGAAATGCCGCCTTTCGCGCCCGGTTCGACGGATAGAATACTGTCATTTTCTAAAAAACGCGGGTTCTTGGAAGGATGCAACGTGGCATTATTATAAGAAACTGATAATCCAAAATAATAGGGCATATTATCATGCCCTTCCCTGTTGAGTTGTTTGAATTGTGCGTTTGCGCGCACATTTAAAAAAATAGTGGCGATGCAAAAAAATATTATTTGTATCCGCAATAAATGGCGCATATTCCTAAGCTAAGCATTTTAAAATATGTATCCCTGAAACCTGCATCCTGTAAGAGTTTCACAAATTCCGCTCTTTCCGGAAAAGCCTGTACGGATTCATGCAAGTAACGATACGCTTTTTTATTTCCTGAAAATAATGACCCCATCCCGCGGGCAAACGATTGCATGTAGAAAGTATAAAAAGTTTTCACACCGGGTAAACTGGGTTTTGTAAATTCCAGGATCACAATTTTTCCGCCTGGTTTCAATACCCGCATCATTTCTGATAAGCCTTTTTCCAGGTGTTCAAAATTTCGTACGCCAAATGCAACGGTTATGCCATCAAACGAATTATCGGGAAAATTTATTGTTTCACTATCGCCTCTTTTGAGCTCAATAAATTTTTCCAAACCCTGTGATTCGATCTTCTTTTGACCGGCTTCCAGCATGCCCGATGAAATATCAATGCCGGTAATTTTTTCGGGTTTCAAAATTTTATACGCCAGAATAGCCATATCAGCCGTACCGGTAGCCACGTCCAGCAAGGTTTTCGGGTGAATGGAGGAAAGTTCCCCAATGGCTTTTTTTCTCCAGCCAATATCAATTCCCGCGCTTAAAAAACGATTCAGGAAATCATACCGCCCGGAAATGCTGTCAAACATTTCCGCTACCTGTTCTTTTTTTTCACGCGTATCCTCCTGGTCCGGAACAATATGGTCATGCGCGAATTTTTTCATAGGGCGCGAAGATAGGCTTTGTAATAATTTTTGCTGCAAGCAAAGTGTATCGAAAGATTTTATTCTCTTTAAACATATTTGTTTAATTTGTTGCCCTTCTTTCACCAAATAATGCTTTACATGTCTAAAAAATTTACGATCATTTTCATATCTATTTGCTGCATTGCTGCGCAGGCATTTTGCCAGCAGGAAAAAATAACCGGCTTCACGCCGCAATCGCAAATAATTCAACAGCAATTGGAGAATAATTTTGACAAAAACCTCAGTGCAGAAAATATTGGTGCGACCATTAAAGAATTATCTGCATTTCCCCATAATCTCGGTTCTCCCGGCAGTAAAGCGGTGGCAGAAAAAATTTATAATAAATTAAAAAGTTATGGTTTTGAAGTGCGCATAGACACCTACCATGTTTTATTTCCAACGCCCCGCATTCGTTTACTGGAAATGATCTCACCCACTTCTTATAAAGCGATTTTGAAAGAACCTGTATTGAAAGAAGATGCCACTTCAGGACAACAAAATCAGCTGCCCACATATAATGCATATAGTGCGGATGGTGATGTGACGGCAGAATTGGTTTTTGTAAATTATGGCCTGCCGGAAGATTATGAAAAACTCGCAGCCATGGGTATAGATGTAAAGGGAAAAATTGTAATTGCAAAATATGGACATAGCTGGCGCGGCACCAAACCCAAAGTGGCACAGGAGCACGGCGCAATTGGTTGCATCATTTATTCTGATCCCAAAGACGATGGCTATGCACAGGGCGATGTATATCCTAAAGGCCCGTATAAAAGTGAGTACGGTGTACAGCGCGGTTCAGTGCAGGATATGGTCATTTATCCCGGCGATCCATTGACGCCGGGCGTGGGCGCAACTGCAGATGCAAAGCGGATTGCCAGTCATAATGATGCGCCGAATTTGTTGAAAATACCAGTGCTTCCAATCAGTTATCATGATGCACTTCCATTACTTGAAGCGCTCGGGGGGCCGGTTGCACCGAATAGCTGGAATGGTTCTTTGCCAATTACCTATCATGTTGGTCCGGGAAAAACAAAAGTGCATTTGCAACTGGCTTTTAATTGGGATATTGTAAACTGTTATGATGTGATTGGTATGATTAAAGGCAGTGAATTTCCGGATGAATGGATCATGCGCGGTAATCATCATGATGGATGGGTCAATGGTGCGAATGATCCGCTCAGCGGACAGGCTGCATCATTAGAAGAAGCAAAATCTTTGGGTGAATTATTGAAAACCGGCTGGAGGCCAAAACGCACGATCGTGTATTGTGCCTGGGATGGCGAAGAGCCTGGTTTGTTGGGTTCTACAGAATGGGTGGAAGCACATGCAAAAGAATTGCAGGATAAATGTGTTTTGTATATAAATTCTGATACAAATGCGCGCGGATTCCTGGGCGTTGGCGGTTCTCACGCACTCGAAACTTTCATGACAGAAATCGCGGAAGATGTAAACGATCCGCAAACAAATGTTTCAGTTTTGAAAAGACTGGAAGCACAGCGAATCGTTTCTGCAAATTCTTATAAAGCAAAAAAAGAAGCGATGGAAAATAAAACAATTGATCTTGATGCATTGGGAAGCGGTTCTGATTATTCTTCTTTTTTACAACATCTTGGTGTGCCTACTTTGGACATGGGTTATGGTGGTGAAAGTAATGGCGGCGAGTATCATTCCATTTATGATTCCTATGATAATTATGCAAGATTTAAAGACCCTTCTTTTAAATATGGCGTAGCACTTTCAGAAACTGCGGGCCGCGCAGTTTTACGCATGGCGAATGCAGATGTTTTACCTTTTGATTTCAGGAATTTATACAAGATCATTAATGGCTACACTACAGAACTGGTAAGCCTTTCCAATACCATGCGTGATAATACTTCTATGGAAAATGAAATGATTGCAAACTATGATTATTTACTGTCTCAGGATACTGCGAAACATCTTTTATTACCTCAGCCAAAAGATGCAGTTCCATATCTTGATTTTTCGCCTTTGCAAAATGCATTGGCTATGATGCAAACCGCTACGGATAGTTTACATTCAAAATGGAAAAATGAAATGCAATCACCGCAACAGGCAAATACTTTTAACCAGGAATTGTATAAAGCTGAGCAGGAATTATTATTGGCAAATGGTTTACCGCGCAGGGGTTGGTATAAACATTCCATTTATGCGCCGGGATTTTATACAGGTTATGGTGTAAAAACGCTGCCCGGAATTCGCGAAGCTATTGAGCAAAGAAAATGGACAGAAGCACAGGAACAAATAAGTGTTGTGGCGAATGCTTTGAAAAAGTTTACGGATTATATAAATGGAATTCAATAAACAAATCATTTTTCCTGGCAAAGTTCCACCAGCACACCATGCGTATCTTTTGGATGTAAAAAACAGATGCGTTTATTGTCCGCACCATCTTTAGGTTTTTCCGATAAAATTTTAAAATCAGGTGAAATGGTTTGCATGCTTTCAAGGATATCATCCACTTCAAAAGCGATATGGTGAAGGCCTTCCCCTTTTTTCTCAATAAATTTTGCGATCACGCCATCGGGTGTGGTGCTTTCCAGCAATTCAATTTTTGTTTCACCAACTTGAAAAAATGCAGTAAGCACATTTTCTGATTCCACGATTTCTGTTTTATAGCATTTTGTTTGTAGCAACTTTTCATACACCGGGATTGCTGTTGCTAAACTTTTAACCGCTATACCAATATGTTCAATTTTTTTCATGCTTTTATTTTTAGGGAAAATTTATTTACCCCATTCATGCAACAATATTTTTTACATGTAAATTTTCATTCGTTAGGGATTTGTAAATTAAAGAAAAATGCGCGTGGAATTTTTTAATTTTGCCGTATATTCATTGTAAAAGTAAAGAATGATCGCATCGCCTGTATATCTTGATAATAACGCCACTACTGAAACGGATCCGCGCGTAGTGGAAAGTATGTTGCCCTATTTTACAAAATATTTTGGAAACCCGGCAAGCCGCCAGCATGCTTTTGGCTGGGAAGCCGCAGAAGCAGTGGATTTCGCGAGAACACAAATTGCTGCATTTATTGGTGCGGAACAAAAAGAAATCATTTTTACCAGCGGCGCTACGGAAAGTAATAACCTGGCGATTAAAGGCGTATTTGAAATGTATGCCACTAAAGGAAATCATATTATTACTTGTGTTTCGGAACATAAAGCAGTGCTTGATACCTGTAAAAATGTAGAAAATAAAGGTGCAACAATTACTTATTTGTCGGTGAATGAAGATGGCTTGATTGATTTGAAAGAATTGGAATCTGCGATTCATCCGGGTACGATTCTCATTGCAATTATGTATGCCAATAATGAAACCGGCGTGATACAACCCATTGCTGAAATTGGGGAGATCGCCAAAAAACATGGTGTTACATTTTTTTGTGATGGCGCACAAGCTGTCGGAAAAATACCGGTAAATGTGTTGCATGAAAATATTGATCTGCTCTCCTTCACAGCGCATAAAATAAATGGGCCGAAAGGCGTGGGCGCATTATATGTTCGCAGGAAAAATCCACGTGTAAAATTAGCTGAACAAATGAATGGCGGAGGCCACGAACGCGGCATGCGCAGCGGCACTTTAAATGTTCCGGGCATTGTGGGTTTTGAAAAAGCGCTGGAATTATGCCGCCTCGAAATGAATGCAGATTCAAAACGCATTTTATATTTAAGAAACCAACTGGAAAATGGAATTTGCAAAATACGCGGTACGAAGGTAAATGGAAATGTGCAGCAGCGTTTACCCAATACAACGAATATTTTATTTGAAGGAGTGAAGGGTGAAAACATTATGACCGCTATGATTCGCGATATGGCTGTGTCTGCGGGCTCGGCCTGCACGTCTGCATCTCCGGATCCCAGCCATGTTTTAAAAGCAATGGGTTTGAGTGATGATGAAGTACATTCCTCTTTACGTTTCAGCCTGGGCAAGTTTACAACGGAAGAAGAAATTGATTTTGTCTTAAATAAAATTTCACAGGAAGTAGAACAAATAAGAATGGGCCATGAAAAAAATATGGCAGATATTCAATTTTAATTTTTTAAAAAATCATTCAATGATCAATACAGAAAACGCAATTATCGTAAGCGATGGCGCAAAAAAAAGAGCCATAGAACTGATGGAAAAAGCGGGCTATAAAAATGAGGATAATTATTTTCTGCGCGTAGGTGTTACCAGCGGCGGCTGTTCCGGGCTGAGTTACCTGCTTGATTTTGACAACCAGGAAAAACCCGGCGACCAGGTTTTTGAAAGCAATGGTATGAAGATAGTTACAGACATGAAAAGCCTTTTATATTTATTGAATACCGAACTGCTTTTTTCTGAAGGCCTCAATGGGAAAGGCTTTTACTTTAATAATCCAAATGCTTCGCGCAGTTGCACCTGTGGGGAGAGTTTTGCGGTGTGATTTTTTTCTGTTGGTCAGCGACTAACAAAGGTGAGCCGTGTAAATTTTTATTTAATAATTTATTTTCTCCCAGGCAAAACCATCTGCCGAATCTTTTCAAAACCTTTTTCATTGATCTCGTTATTCAACGCGCCGTCAATATCCAGTTTTTCGGAATTGGTTAAATGAAAACTTAAAGAAGCAGAACGCTCTTTATTCAATGGCACATATTGAAAAAGCACTTTGGTAAATGATGGCCCGAATGATTTGGAGAAATAATTCAATTCATCCGATTGATGATAATCCTGTAAACGAAACCAGTTGTTTTGCAACACGGCCAATGGCTTTGTAATAAATCCAAAAATACTTCCCGGATCATACGGCCCGTCCCAGTCACCAGTTTTCGTATCGCGAATTTGTATGAGTACGACGCGGCTTGTATTTTCATGCAGCCAGTCTTTGAATGTATTCATAAAACGCATAGAAATTTCCTGTCCAAAATTATCACGTAATCCGCCATCCATCACGTCCACAGCAGGTTTCGTGGGCAGCCAGACATTCGGTAACACATAGGGGAACGTTGCATTCATGCGAATTGCTGTAAGCATGCGCAGGTTGAGCGGGTTTTGATTTTTGAAAAAAGATACATAATCAATGGCATCAATATCTGTGGAAACAAAACCGGAACTATCCGAAGAAGCCTGCATTAAAAAACGCGCGGGATGTGTGCCAATAAACATCTCGCGTGCATCCGTTGTAACGATGGTATTAAAAAATAAAATAGGCGCATTCCCGGAAAATTCATCCTGTTGATAATCGCCTAATTTTTTATTTAAAATTCCCCGTGTATTAAAATTTAATTTTTCTTCAAAAGAGTAACCGCGGTCGCGGATATAATCATATCCATTGATATTTACTTTTCTTACAGGGCCGATTAGATCGCGCGAAACAAAAGAAGAAAAAACCGGGTTGAGCAAGTCTTTGGAAATGGTGGCTGCATATTTTTTATCATAAATATTAATTGAAGTATCTTTTTGCTTTTCAAGATATAATGAACGAAAATAGGCAGCGCCCATCATACCACCCGAAGCGCCGCTGATCAAAATTGTTTGGTTCATTAATTTTCCCTGCGTGAGACTATCCAATTTTTGCAACACTTCCATGGTGAACGTTGCGCTGCGTGTGCCACCACCACTTACATTGATGATAAAAATAACCGGTGTATCCGTTGCCTGGCGTCGCTTCCAGTTATTCAGCATGGTGATATAATTATTTTTATCTGCCTGCAAATTTTCCGGTGAAACCATGCTATCAATTTTTATATGGGAATATGCAGGGGCTTCTTTTTTGTTGGTATAATCAAGGCCATACGCTTTATTGCGCGGATCTATAAAATTGCTTTGATACAATGAATTGAGAAAATAATACACCACAAAAAGTATGGGCAAGCTCCAGTTGCCGAGGAATAATGAAATGGCTCCGGCAAATGCAATCAGCACAGAAAAAAACGCGGTAATGCTTGCTGCGGCAGGCACCTGGATGATCGTGCTGTCAGAAAAATATCCAATAATAACAAGAAAAATAAATGCAGTAAGAATGGCCAGCACTGCGGAAAAATGATGGCGTTTAAAAATTGAATCTAAGAAAGACTTACTGTAATGCTGCACATTCCTGGGTTTGCGTAAACCAAGATGTGTGGTTAAAAACCAGTCCACACGAATTTCATGATTGGATACCAACGGTGTTTTTTTTCGCCGAATGGCGCGTTCATAATTTTTATGTGCGGTATCAATCACCGGACCCATGCGCCTTGAAATAGATTTATCCGCACCAAAAAAATAGAGCAAAGAAATAAGAATAGAAACAATAAACCCAATGACAAATCCAATGCAAAGCATCAGTATGCCATTTGTACTAATCAATTCCTGTGTGGAATTATAATCAATGGCATAAAATAAATAGAAAATAAGAAATGCCAGTGGTATTACGGAATTATTAATACAAAATTTCAGGAATGGCTGTTCTGTGGTTGCTAAAAATTGAATATGTTTTGTGTGCAAAATAAAGGTGGTGATGTTCCAGCTCATAAAAAAAACACCCACGGAAAATCCCACGAGACCAGTACTGAACGCATTTACATTTCCCAAATATTCCGGCGATAAAAAAAGTGTATGTGCGCCATAGGTATGTAAAAAATTTCCGCTGATCGTTGCGAATAAAATATACCAGAAAATCAGTAATACCTGGTAACGCCGGAAATGCAATAAGAATAATTGCACGGGCAATGAATAATAAAATCCGGACAGGTATCTCTTCATAAATATTTAAAACAGAAAAGGTAACACATAATCATGAATTAATTTTTTTCCCGCTCAATAAATAAACGATGGAGACCATACATAAAAACAAAAGCATGCCGGTAAGTTGATGGCATTCTGCCAGCCATTCATACATACCAAATTTTCCAGGCGTAATATTATTTCCATTTAGTACAGTAAAGATGCCCAAACAAACTTGTAAAGCGACAAGAAAAATCAGTGCTTTACGCATGACAGAAAACCATTTTCCGGCAACTATCTTTTTTGCGGGAAGCCACCATACAATTATAAAAATAAAAATTATATAAGCCAGGCTACGATGGATAAATTGAATGGCGATCGGATCATGTAATGCGCGTTGTAAAAAACCTTTATCAAAAATTCCGGGCGGCACAAAACTTCCATTAATCAAAGGCCAGGTTGGCGCTGCCGGCGCAGCACGGATGCCCGCCATAAAACTTCCATAAATAAGTTGCACAACAATTAATATCAACAAATACCAACTGAAAGTTTTTAATTTCTTTTTATATAAAAGTTGAGCGCGCGGAATCAGCAATGCCCAGGCAAAAACCAATGTGTAGGCAATTAAAATCATCGCCGCAATAAAATGAATGGCGAGTTTATAATGACTTACATACAGGTCATCATCATTCAGCCCGCTTTCTACCATCAGCCAGCCGATAAATCCCTGTAGCGCGCCGAGAATAAATAATATGACCATTGGCCAAATCATCCATTTTGTAAAATATTTTTTATACAAAAAATAAAAGAATGGGATTATAAATACCAATCCCATTAGCCTGGCCCAAACGCGGTGAAACCATTCCCAGTAAAAAATAAATTTGAAATCATTTAAAGAAAAGTGATTGTTCAAATATTTAAACTGCGCGATCTGCTGGTATTTATCAAATGCCTGCTGCCACTGCATTTCATTTAATGGCGGCATGAATCCCATGAGTGGATCCCATTCTGTAATGGAAAGGCCGGAACCTGTAAGTCTTGTAAGCCCACCCAGCAACACTTGTATGACCAGCATTCCAACGCCGATCAATAACCAGTAAGCAATGATTTTATTCTTCCGGTTTGCTGAAACCATATCCTGCATTTTTTGTGCAAAGGTATTTGGATATTAATTTTAAAAATTTTTAAAAGGTTATATTTTCGCCATTGGCGATGAAAAAATAAATATGCTGAAAAAATATTATTCGCGAAAATTTATTGAAGCAGGTTGCGATGAAGCCGGCCGTGGTTGTTATGCCGGGCCGGTATTTGCCGCTGCTGTCATTTTACCGCGCAATTTTTTTCACCCGCAATTAAATGACAGTAAACAAGTTTCTGAAACTGTGCGCAATGAATTAAGGCCGTTTATTGAAGAACGCGCTATCAGTTATGCCGTCGCCTGCGTGCACAATACAGAAATAGATCTCATCAATATTTTACAGGCATCCATTAAAGCCATGCATCTTGCTTTGGATGCACTGCAAGTGATACCGGAAGTTTTATTGATAGATGGAAACAGGTTTAATCCTTATAAAGAAAAAACGCATTATTGCATTATTGAAGGCGATGGAAAATATGCCAGCATTGCGGCTGCAAGTATTTTGGCAAAAACCTACCGCGATGATTATATGACGAAGTTGCATGAAGAATTTCCGCACTATAACTGGAAAAGCAATAAAGGCTATGGTACGCGTGAACACCGCGATAGCATTGAATTACACGGCTTGTGCAAATATCATCGCATGAGTTTTAATATTTCCCCCAAAACCATAATTTACTCATCAGGAGATAAAGTGAACTGCTGATTTTTTTTATAGACTTTCATCCCATTTCCCCGCGCCCATTCTGATTATTTCATAGGGTTCTTTCGTGCAATCAATTACGGTGGAAGGGATGATGCCGCCAATGCCACCGCTTATAACTATATCCACGTCGTTTTTAAAATTTTCATAAATGATATCCGGGTCGGTATAATCTTCCACATCTTCGCCGGGCAGTGAAGTGGAGAGTAACGGATTTCCCTGTGCTTCAATGATAGCAAGTGTTATAGGATTTGCAGGCACACGCAGGCCAATCGTATTCCGTTTACTTTTTAAAATTTTCGGCACTTCTTTACTGGCCGGTAAAATAAATGTGTACGGCCCCGGGAGATAGCTTTTTAAAATCCTGTATAAAGGTGTGGAAATACTTTTAGCATATTTACTCAAATCACTCAGGCTGCTGCAGACAAAGCTCAATGAGGATTTTTCCGGTTGCATTTTTTTTACGCGGTATATTTTTTCAACGGCTTTATGGTGAAAAATATCACAACCCAGTCCATAAATGGTATCTGTCGGATAAATAATAAGGCCTCCATCACTGAGGCATTCTGTAATGATTTTCAGGTCGCGCGGATTTGGGTTGTCGGGATGTAAGGAAATCAGCATTTTTTGAATAGTTTTGCAGCAATGAAAATTTAAAGAATAGATTTTGGTTAAAAATAATTTTATCCTTTTACAAATTCAAAAATTTTCGCGGATACTTTACAAAAATTCAAAAATAATTTTGAAGTAAATCAAAATATATGCAATTAAAACCGGTTGATGTTGTTGAAAATATTTCACCCGAAGATTTTAAAAATAAATATTATAAACCGCAGATTCCGGTAGTGATCAAATTATTGGCGCATGAATGGACAGCTTTTAAAAAATGGGACTGGGATTATTTAAAGAGCGTTGCCGGTCATAAAGAAGTAGGCATTTATAATAATGTAAAGAGTGATGCATATACGCCGGTAAATAAAGCGGATAATTATACAACCTTTGGGGAATATATTGATATGATCCGCAAAGGTCCGGCAGCCTGGCGCATTTTCTTATTTAATATTTTTAGTCACGCACCACAATTGTCCAAAGATTTTACCTGGCCAGAACATTTGATGAAAGGTTTTGTAAAACGCGCGCCGATGTTGTTTGTTGGCGGACAGGGTTCAATCACGCACATGCATTTTGATATTGACCTCAGTCCTATTTTGCATACACAATTTATGGGTAAAAAAAGAGTGTTGCTTTTCCCGAATGGAGAACAACATAAATTATATCGTAAACCTTTTGAAGTTTTAAGCATTGCAGATTTCAGCCATTATTATGATGCAGCAGAAAGCAAAATCGACCTGCATGAATTTCCAGCTTTAGAATATGCAAATGGATATGATATTACGCTGGAACCCGGTGATACCTTGTTTATGCCCGGTGGTTACTGGCATCACATGGAGTATTTGGAAAGCGGATTTGCCATGAGTTTGCGTGCATTGAATCCTTCTATTGGTTTAAAATTAAAAGGCCTCTGGAATATTTTAGGCATGCGTGGTATAGATACACTTATGAAAAAAACGGCGCCTATAAAATGGTACGACTGGAAAAAGAAAAAGATCTACGCGGCTGCTGGGAAAGTGAATTGATGTAGGATTTGGGGATTTAAGATTTTAAAATTTCGATTCGAATTTTATATTGTCTTTTACGATTTTATTTTTTTTTATTTAAACTTCATCATTCAAATTGCTTTAAAACGAGGAACAACAAACCCAAAAAAACAAACATTTATTCCTTCTTCGCATCCAGCGTAAAACCGAGTGTCGTTCCCACACCTTCCGTACTTCTTGCATGAATGCTTTGCCCGTGGGCTTCAATAATATGTTTGCAAATTGCAAGGCCAAGTCCCGTACCTCCGTTATTACGGCTGCGGCCGCGGTCTGTGCGGTAAAAACGTTCGAATAAACGGGGTAAATGTTTTTCGGAAATACCCACACCATTGTCACTGATTTCTACTAAAACGTGTGCGGGATCTGTAGTATATGCGCTGGCAATTACCTGTCCGCCTGCATTTCCATAACGCGTGGCATTTTCAACAAGGTTGCTGATTACCTGGAAAATTTTTTCTTTATCTGCAAAAACCTGCACCGGCGTTTCACAACCTTTTTTAATAGTGTAAGAAATATCACCCGGAAATCCCTTTAAGGGCATTGCCTCAAACACTTCTTTAATTAAATCCTGGATGATAAAAGGTTCTTTATTCAAAGGCTGTAATCCACTTTCCAGTTTGGAAATTTCATCCAGGTCTCTTAAAAGATTTACCATGCGGCCGGTATTTCGTGACGCATTTTCCAAAAACTTTTTCCCGGCTTCTTCTTCATGGATTGCGCCATCCATTAATGTATCCAGTGAACCCTGGATGGCAAAAATGGGCGTTTTAAATTCATGTGCCAGGTTTTGCAAAAATTCCTTTCTGAAAACTTCGTTGTGCCGCAATGTTTCTATTTCTTCTTTCCGCTGAATGGCCCAGTTTTCCACGTCTTCACTTACTTCATCAATTGTTTTTTTGGGCAAAACATATTTGTAATACGTTTCCTCTTTTTTACTGGCCTTCGTTTGGTAAATATATTTATAGATCAGTTTTATTTTTCGGTTGATAAATGATTGCATCAACTCGTAAAAAAGCAATGAACTTAAAATGAATAAAGCAATGCAAAAAACAACAGCAATCACTATTTCCCTGCTGATGATATAAACAGCGATGCCCGCGATCAACGCAATAAAAATGCCTGCAATCATTGCAAGCTGGCCCGGTGATAGATTTTTTTTAGTAACCAATGGTTGAATATTTTATGGAATGCAATGTAAGAATTTCAATAATCTATAGCATACATTATAATCAATTATTTGTTTATGATTCTATAAAACTGCTGAACTGATTTATATGAAATTTTGCTGACTGATTTTATTTTTCAAATTTATATCCAACGCCTTTTACGGTAGTGATATTATCTGTATTCAATTTTTGCCGGATCTTTCTCACATGCACATCTATCGTTCGGTCGCCCACAATAATGTCACTTCCCCAAATCTTTGACAATATTTCATTGCGCAGAAACACGCGCCCAGGCTGCGATGCAAGCATATACAATAATTCAAATTCCTTTTTCGCCAGCTTAATTTTTTCGCCATTTTTTTCTACAATAAATTCTACCGGATCAATCGTCATTTCATCTAAAACAATAATTTTTGACAAATCATCTTTATTGGTTCTGCGAAATAATGCATTCACCCGGCTAACTAATAATTTTGGCCCGATGGGTTTACTGATATAATCATCACCACCATATTCCAATGCGTTGATATGCGAAGTTTCATCATCCAGTGCTGTTAAAAAAAGAATCAGCATTGCATTCATTTCCGGGTTTGTACGAATGATCTGGCATACTTCGAAGCCGGTTTTATACGGCATCATAATATCGAGGATCATCATATCCGGTTTTTCCTTTCGGGCAAAATCAATTGCCTCATTGCCATCTTTAGCTAAAATAATTTCATACCCTTCCTTCGCTAAATTATATTGAATAATATCCCGTATATCCGGTTCATCATCCGCGATCAGTATCTTTTTTGGCTTTGAATCCATGAAAAATTTTGACAAAAATAATTTTTTAAAACGGCATAGTTGCAATTCTGTATATATTATCTTATTGTTAAGTCAACAATCCATTAAATGGTTATATTTTTGCTGGCATGGTTTTTCTTGAAAAATACACAATGAAAAAATTTACATTCATTTTATTTCTCTCTCTCTTTTCTTTTTTTGCAAAAGCGCAGCCGGGAAATGAAAACACCATTCCGCCTATGCGGCAATATTTTCATGAAATGATTGATGCTACGCAAAAATTAATCCTGGCTTCAGACGGTACGGCTGATGAAAGTTTTAATCCCACTCAAACTGAATCTTTAAATATTGAACTCACGAATACACTCATTGCAGGCGTTGACAGTATCCAAACTGAAATTGAAAAAAATGACGGGCTTGATAATAATAATAAAATAAAATTTTTGCGCGGCCTGAATGAAGCGTTGAGTTTGTACCTGCGTGAATTTCGAAACAGGGAAATAAAAGCTGTTGTGCTGAATAAATTGGTGCCTGCATTTAAAGAAAATATCGGCGTACAAATGCGTGGTGAATCTATTGAAATAAATATTGCTTCTTATTCCTACGATGTGGGAAATATTTTAATCAAAAGCGTTGCCTATTCAGATAACGTGGGTATTGCTCAATGCAAAGATATTGTGCTGTTGAAATATTGTAGCCTGCATCCTGACAGGGCTATGAACATGCTGATTGAAGAGCCGAATGCAAGTTTTGCGGATAGCCTGATTACGGCAATTGCGCGCAGAAGCCCTGAAAATATTTACACATTCGCTGCGGCTTCCAACACGCTGGCAAAAAAAATTCAAGGCAATCCTGATTCATTGGTTCAGATCATTGTAAAAATGTCGCAGTCAAAATCAGGCAGGCAATTTTTTCCTTTCCTGGATAATATTTATAGAAATAAAATTTCTATGGATGACATTGAAAAAGCGATGAAAGATGATGTGGCGTATTATAAATTATTGGTACAAACAGAAATTGATTATGCAGACCGCGCGCGCAGGAATGATACGCCTATGGCCATGAAAACACTTGCGTATAAATTGCAGGATAAAGCAATTGATCCATTTATTAATACCATCAATGGTTTGCACGAACAACCCAATGATGTGCGCTTCCGCATACTTGCTCCATTGGGTGCGGAAGACTTATATTATATGGCCGTTACCGGTGAAGAAATTATGTACACATCCAGTTATGTAAGTGGCGTATATCCACGCATCTGGCAAAAAATGAAAAATCCGAAGAGTGATACATTGATGCTTAATGTAAAATTTGACCGCTTTAAAAAATGGATAAAGATGGCGGCGAATTATAATGAGCTCGATGATTTTCTCAAGAGAATGGATAAGGGAAATGCGGAGCTTATCATGAAAGCATTTGTAAATAATTTAGATCGGAAAACCGGTGCAGATAGTTTGGAAGATGCTGTGGACGTCGCCAATTCCTTTGCCAGTATTTCGGATAAAACCTTGCAGTCACTTATCTTAAAACAAGTGCAGTCAAATCTTGCTCAGGCTACTCAAAATAATAACCGCCGGGCAATAGATATTTACAGCATATTGAATACTTTATTTTTATCCCTGGATCCGGCAAATAAAATTGATGTTGAAAAAACATTGGGAATTCCCCCGGTTTATTTTATGCCGAATAAAGAATTAAGAGACACTTCAGGAAGGATCATTGTACAGCAATTTTTTTATGGAGATAAAGACGGGCAAACTGTTTTTAATAATTTCATCAGCAGCATGCAAAATGGTAATTGGACAATTAAATCCAATGCGCAATGGGTTGCTATTTCATCGGCGAAAGGAACACCAATTACAATTTATGCAAACAGGCCATTGGATGAAACGAAAGGCCTCGATGCGGAAGCGCAACAGGCGTTGGATAATTATTTATATGACAATGATCTTGCCCCTGTGATCGTTATTCACCGCGGCCATAGTTATTGGTTGCCGGCCACACTGGAACAAATGTCCTCGAGTTCTAAAATAGTTTTATTGGGAAGTTGCGGTGCGTATCAAAACCTGAATAAAATTTTAGCGATCAGTCCATCTGCGCAAATTGTTGCTTCCAAACAAGTGGGTAGCGGCACGGTCAATTCTCCGATGATTTCCATGATGCTGGAAAATCTGCGACAGGGCAAGGATGTGAACTGGCCTCAGTTCTGGGATACGCTGGGCAAGCGGCTTGGCGGCAATGCACTCTTTGAAGATTATGTGCCACCTCAAAAAAATCTCGGCGCATTATTCATCATGGCGTATAAAAAATTGCAGGAAAAAAATGATGAACTGGCGAGTAATTAATTTATTAAATAAAAAACTTTTAATGGGCTTCCAGCCAGTTATTGCCAGCGCCAACTTCCGCAACAATAGGTAAATCATTTGGCAAAGGATGTGCGGTGCGCATATTTTCCAGTACCAGTTTTTTGAGAACTTCCACTTCATTTTTTGGCACATCAAACACGAGTTCATCATGCACCTGCAGGATCATTTTACTTTTTAAATTTTCTTTTTTTATGGCATCATGAATTTTAATCATGGCCATTTTAATCATGTCTGCCGCCGTACCTTGTATGGGAGAATTAATAGCGTTGCGTTCCGCAAAACCACGCACTGTAAAGTTGGAAGAATTGATATCACGCAGCCAGCGCTTGCGCCCCATCAGCGTTTGCACATAACCATGTTCGCGTGCAAAGTTGATCGTATCATCCATGAATTTTGTAATGCCGCTAAATTCTTTTTTATAATTATCAATGATCTCTTTTGCTTCACTCCTGGAAATACCTAAATTATCCGCGAGGCCGAATGCACTTTGCCCATAGATAATTCCAAAGTTTACACTCTTGGCTTTATAGCGCATTTCTTTGGTCACTTCTTCTTCGGGAATATTAAAGACTTTTGCCGCCGTTGCAGTATGAATATCTTTTCCCAATCGAAATGCTTCGCACATATTTTCATCACCACTGATCGCAGCTACAATGCGCAATTCTATTTGCGAATAATCAGCGCTTACCAACACATGATTTTCATCGCGTGGTACAAATGCTTTTCGTATTTCTTTTCCCCGGTCTGTGCGAATAGGAATGTTTTGCAAATTGGGATTATTACTACTGAGCCTTCCGGTAACAGCCACAGCTTGTGCAAAAGAAGTATGCACGCGGCCTGTTTTTGCATTGATCATTAAAGGCAAGGCATCCACATAAGTGGAACGAAGTTTTGTAAGTTCACGAAAAGTTAGAATGTCAGCAACGACGGGACTTTTATGCGCTAATTTTAATAAAACATCTTCACCTGTCGCGTACTGGCCCGTCTTCGTTTTCTTGGCTTTTTCATCCAGCTTTAATAAATCAAATAATACTTCCCCGAGTTGTTTGGGAGAAGCTAAATTAAATTTTACACCACATTGTTCAAACACACTGGCTTCACTTCGTTTAGCATCTCCTTCCAGTTCAACTGAATATTTTTGAAGAAAATTTTCATCAATTTTAATGCCTTCAAATTCCATATCCAGCAACACTTTTACTAACGGGTTTTCTACTTCAAAAAAAACTTTTTCCACGTCTCTTTCTTTGAGCATGGAGTGAAAAACATTTTTTAATTGCAAGGTGATGTCCGCGTCTTCAGCCGCATATTCTTTTATTTTTTCTATTTCCACATCGCGCATATTGCCCTGCGCTTTTCCTTTTCCAATTAATTCTGTAATGGACACCGGTTCGTATTGCAAAAATTGTGTACTCAGCAAATCCATACTGCGCCTGCCTTCCGGCTCTATCACATAATGCGCAAGCATCGTATCATATAATTTTCCTTTGATCTCTACATCATACCATTTCAATACGAGCAAATCGTATTTCAGATTTTGCCCGATCCATAAAATAGTTATATCATGAAATAAAGGTTCAAATTTTTGTAAAATATTTTTTGTTTTTTCCCGGTCTGCCGGCAATGGAATATAATACGCTTTCCCTTTTTCCCAGGAAAAACTCATGCCAACGAGTTCCGCATTGTTCGCGTCAATATTCGTCGTTTCTGTGTCGAATGAAATTTCTTTTTGTGCAGCTAATTCTTTGATGAGTGCGTTTATTTTATCATCATCATCTATCAAAAAATATTCATGATCGGTGTTAGAAATATTTTTTATTTCCGGGGAAATACTTTCTGCTAAATTATTTTCTACTTTCTCTGTGTGATTAAATGTTTTTGTTTTTTCTGTGTGAACAGGATTACCAAAAAGATCTGCCTGCACGGATAAAGGCGTGGTTTGAAAAACGCTGAATTGCTCGCCCAGTATGCGTTTGCCCAATGTTTTAAATTCCAGTTCTGTAAACACGTCTATTAATTCAGGCGTGTTCCATTCTTTCAGCCGGTAATTTTCTTCATGAAATTCTACGGGCACATTGGTAATAATTGTTGCCAGTTTTTTACTCATGATGGCATTCTCTTTTCCATTGCGTACTTTTTCACCAAGTGCGCCTTTTATATTTTCTGCGTTCGCCAAAATATTTTCCAGGTTTTTATATTCCTTCAATAATTTGGCGCCCGTTTTTTCACCAATACCTGCAATGCCCGGGATATTATCCACGCTGTCGCCCATCAATGCGAGCATATCAATGACCTGGTGTACATTTTCAATATCCCATTTTTCGCAGATCTTTTTCGCGTCAAAAATTTCCACATCACCGCCCTGGTAACCGGGCTTATACATGTAAATTCCTTCGCGCGTTAAAAGCTGGCCATAATCTTTATCTGGCGTGACCATATACACTTCATAACCCGCATCCGCGGCCTGGTAAGCCAATGTGCCGATCACATCATCCGCTTCATAGCCATCGAGCTCCACAACGGGAATATTAAATCCTTTTATAATTTTTTTTATGTGATCAATGGATGCCAGCAAATCTTCCGGTGTCTCCTGGCGGTTGGCTTTATATTCTGCAAAATCAGTATGTCTTTCTGTTGGGGCAAATGTGTCAAAACATACAGCGAGATGCGTGGGTTTTTCTTTATTGATCAGGTCGAACAATGTATTGGTAAAACCAAATTGTGCATTGGAATTAATGCCTTTGGAAGTGATGCGGGGATTGCGTATCAGCGCGTAATAAGCGCGGTAGATCAACGCAAATGCATCCAGTAAAAATAATTTTTTGCTCATTTTGCTAAGTTAACTATGGGATATGATAACAGCGAATTTCGGGAAAATAAATCAACGTGTAATCGTAAAAAATTTATAATCAGGAATTCAGCAACAGATTCATTAACTTTACTTTTGAAAAATTAGATTATGGTATCTAAAATATCAGAAGGGGTCGAAATTAGCGTGGAGGTTTTTTACCAGGAAGGCCTGAGCAATGCGCTGGACAATGAATTCACTTTTGCTTACCGTATTTCTATTGAAAACCTGAATACCTATTCCATTCGTTTACTGCGCCGCCACTGGTATATTTTTGACAGCAATGGTGAAAATAGTGAAGTGGAAGGAGAAGGCGTGATTGGTGAGCAGCCCGTAATAGAACCTGGAAATAAATATCAATACATGAGCGGCTGTAATCTTAAAACGGATATGGGAAAAATGTACGGCCAATACCTCATGGAAAATTTAGATAACCTGGCAACATTTTATGCCAACATTCCACCGTTTGAAATGATCGTGCCTTTTAAAAATAACTAACTCAATTTTTTAACGCGGTTTATATTTTGCTTCGTCATAGATTTTTTTCGCGGGCGTTTCCATTAAGTCCTGCAAAGAAGTTTTTGCATTTTCATCCATCCATTTTTCTACAATTTTCCAACCTACAAACTGGCCAATAAATCCGGGTGAAGCCTCGCCCAATGCCTGCGTTTTCGGCGCATCATTCATATAATCCCGAATGATAGAAGGATCGGTTACAAAGAGTAAATCATTTTGCACAAAGTAAGCCCAGATAAGGTTTTCATTCTTTTCACAACCATCCAGTTCATTAGCAGTGTAACCGGTTTTCAATGTATCCGCAGTTTGAGGAAGTAAACGGTCCAGCACATATAATCTTTTACCAGCTTCAATCATTTGTTGCACCAAGGGCAACCTGATGCTGCTGTCCACAAACATATCGCTGATAATATTTTTCATACAATTCACCGGAATATATCCCGGTTCAAAACGCCGGGAAATGTAGGCGGGATAAATGTCTTCAATATATTCTGTGTGATAAGCAGGGAAATCTTTTCCAAGATATAATTGCAATCCTATAGCGAGACCGGAAGAAGTCAGCACACTTCCATAAGATTCCACCGGGCCGGTAAACGTGATAATATTTTTTGGTAAAACATAATCCGGGAAATAATAATGCACGTATTTCAAACCGGTTTCCACAACGGCAAATTGTTTTTCAAAATCTTTGTAATGCGCGTCCACGCTGTCTTGTATGTTTTTATACGCGAGTAAAAAAAGGGGAACCGATTTTTCAACACTGTCTTTTTGCGGCGCAAGTCCGAGAATATTGTATAAAAAATCAGTTAGGAATTCCGGGTATTTTTTTTGTAAAACTTGAATGGAGTTTTCCAGCTTTGAAGTATCAATTGCAAAAAAGTCTTTATCGAAACGTTCAGTATTGATAGTTAGTTTTATTCCTGAAACATCCGGCGCTGAAGTATTTTTACAGGAAACAGCCAGGCAAATAATGCAAATACCAAAAAGCATTTTTTTCATACAGCGAAATAAAATAAAAGCAGTGGAATGATTTGTTAAGAAATGAAGTTCCCATTTTTATTTTTAAAAGAACAGATTGAAAATTTTTTATTGACTTCCAAATTCTATTTTTGTACATTATGAAAATAGCTGTTGCACAACAAAATTATCATATCGGCAATTGCAAAAGCAATGCGCGAAAAATTATTGATGCCATTGTAGAAGCAAAAAATAATGGCGCGTCACTGATCGTTTTTTCTGAATTGTCAATATGCGGTTATCCGCCGCTGGACTTTTTAGAGTTTGATGATTTTATCAATACCTGTTATGAAGCATTAGATGAAATAAAATTACATGCAGATACTATTGGCGTGCTCGTTGGCGGACCGGCGCGTAATGAAACGGCCAAAGGAAAAGAACTGTTCAATGCCGCATTTTTTTTATATGAAAAAGAAATAAAAGCCATCGTTCATAAAACGCTTTTGCCAAATTATGACATCTTTGATGAGTACCGTTATTTTGAACCGGCCTTTGAATGGAAGGTCATTGAATTCATGGGAAAGCGGCTCGCAGTAACCATTTGCGAGGATATCTGGGATATGGGAAATACGCCTTTGTACCGCGTAAATCCGATGGAACAATTGATACAGCAATCGCCGGATATTATGATAAACCTTAGCGCATCACCATTTGATTATACACATCGGGAAGATCGAAAAGCCATTATTAAATCCAATGTATTGAAATATCGTTTACCTATTATTTATTGTAATACGGTGGGCAGTCAAACTGAAATTGTTTTTGATGGCGGCTCTATTGTTGCAGATAATAAATCCAATATCCGCCTGGAGATGAAAGCATTTTTGGAGGATATGCAATATGTAGAATTGCAGGATGATGGAAGTTTTGATTTACCCATCATTGAAAAAGCGGATTTGCTACCGCGTATTCCTTTAGATCCTGAATCGCTGGAACCCGCATTGAATATAGATCTTGTGTATGAAGCGCTCTTATTAGGCATCCGTGATTATTTCAGTAAAATGGGTTTTTCCAAAGCTATTCTTGGTTCTTCAGGCGGCATTGACAGCGCTGTCGCATTGGTTCTTGCATGCGATGCATTGGGCGCGGAAAATGTACAGTCTGTGCTGATGCCCTCTGCTTTTTCGAGTGTGCATTCTGTGGATGATGCAAAACAATTGAGTGAAAATTTGGGCAATCCGTACCAAATAATTCCGATAGAAAATATTTACCAGTGTTTTTTAAATTCACTGCAACCGGTTTTTGAAGGGCTACCTTTTAGTGTGGCAGAAGAAAATATTCAAAGCCGTACGCGTGGGAATTTATTAATGGCGATCGCGAATAAATTTGGTTATATTTTATTAAACACATCCAATAAAAGTGAACTCGCAACGGGCTATGGAACTTTGTATGGCGACATGGCCGGCGGCATCAGCATATTGGGTGATTGTTATAAACTGCAGGTATATGCACTGGCGCATTTTATCAATAGAAATAAAATCATTATTCCGGAAAATATTTTACTCAAACCACCGAGTGCGGAATTAAGGCCGGAACAAAAAGACAGTGATAGTTTACCGGATTATTCGGTGCTTGATGCAGTGCTCTATCAATATATTGAAAGAAGAATGGGGCCGCAGGAAATCAAAGAAATGGGTTTTGATGCAGCGCTGGTGGACCGCATTTTAAAAATGGTGAATATGAATGAGTATAAGCGGAAACAGTTTTGCCCGGTCATTCGCATTTCTTCGAAAGCCTTTGGCAGCGGGCGCAGGATGCCGGTGGTGGGGAAATATTTGAGTTGAAGAAAGAAGGAAGGTAACTTCCTAAAGGGAAATACTAATTCCATGTGTATATGTATTTACGATTGCCACCAACATTTAAATTTACACTAAAATACTCCTCTTTTATTTTACAACAATTTTTTTAAACCATCCTGCTTTTAGTATTTATAAAAAAAACTATTCGAAAATTATAATCCAAATAAGCCGTTTGTCAGGAGACAAGACGGCGGCGACCTTCGTTTGATATTTCTTAAATCCTGTGCTATGAAAAATATTTAAGTTATAAATTAAACAAGGGTCTTAAAATCCTTTGATAATGTTTAAACTAAATTATTATTTAGCCATGCCTTTAAAATGCTATCAATTATATTTTCTGTAGAACTCTTCTTCAGCATTCAAATATTTTAATACATATAATTTTGATAGACACACATTCATACCCCCCCCAAAAGTGTAATAACATCATGTCCTTTTTTGTTAGAAATTTACACCAAATTTAAAGCATGAAAAATTTATTGGCTTCCGTCCTCTTATTTTCTTTGTTATCAGCCTGCAAAGGCAACCCGGAAACAAATGCTGCCGGGGATACAACCAACCATTCGCAAAGCAATGAAAAGATGAGCAGTAATGCTTCGTCAGCCGGTAGTGGCAATTGCGCATCACTGTTATTATTTAAAGAAGGTGCCGTTATCAACGGCCACACTTTAGATGCGGATGGAAAAGAAACGCAAACAAGTGTTACTACTGTTACCAAAGTAAACAATGTAAATGGTAGCGAAGTATCAGAAGTGGAAATGAAAACGCATAGTACAATGCTCGGTGATAAAACTTTTACCGGTAAATATATGTGCGATGGCAAAATGCTTTCCTACGATTTATCCGGCATGCTGGCCGGTCTGCAAAAAGCCGGGGCAAAATTTGAAACGCCGATCGTGCAATTTCCTATTTCTGTTACTGATGGAGAAACTTTGCCGGATGCCAATTATTCATTTACAATGGTGATGGGCAGTAAAACTTTAACCGTACACTGCACCATCAAAAATCGAAAAGTAGTAGCTAAAGAATCTGTAACAACGCCGGCCGGCACTTTTGAAGCTTATAAAATTACTTCTGAAACTGAAACCCAGACTGATTTTGGAGGCATGGATGAAAAAACGAAAGCCATGATGGATGCTGTAAAAAGTAAAACGCCAAAAATTAGTTATGTAATGTGGTATGTGCCAAATACCACTGTTGTAAAGATGCAAATTATTACTGGTGATAAAGTTTCCAGCACCACTGAAATTACTGCCATTAAATAATCCCAAAAAGAATTATATCATGCATAAAAAAATCAAAACTTACAGGCTGTTGTTTTTTGTTATAAGTTTTTTTGTAACCACAAAAACAATTGCTCAACCCTTTACGCTGGATTCAATAAATGTAACAGAATTAAATTTATTTGACTATAAACCAGCCAATGTCAAGGTTAATGGAAAACTGAATGTAACAACAGTAACCCAGGTAAAAGATACCATGTATTTTTTTGTAAAAGGCATAAGCGCCTATTCGCCAACGTATGTAAGTGTTACGGCCAATGACAAAACAAAACCCATAGATGTACGATTGCATAAATGGAACTGGCACGATGTACTCCGCAGTGGCACTACCGATGCGAATGGTCATTGGGAAGATAAATTCCGGACCGAAACCGATTTTGGAATAATGATTATTTGCAAAGACAAGCCCGCCGAATATGTAATCACTGTATGGTCGGGTGAAGAAGCAAAACCCGATTTGCCTACTCCGTTTTCTAAAGAAAACGTAGGTGCCGGCGGATCAACCGTCACCGACTTTTTAAAGAAAAACTGGATGTACATATTAATAGGTTTGTTGATACTTATTATTGGCATTTTATTTTTAAAACGCAAAAAATAAAAAATATGAAAAGTATAAAAATGATCTTTTGTATGAGTGTGTTGATATTTTTTTCACCACTTATTTCGCGCGCACAAAGTGATGCAACGGGAGGTATGGTAGAAGCGATTAACCAAATGGGCGAAGCAGAGATTGAAGGAATTCAAAACCATACAAACGACCTCACCAATGCGGGTGAAGCACTTTCCGGCGCATTGGGCAGCCTGGATACGTATTTAACAATAGCTCAAAGCGCCAACGATCTGTATACTGCTACACAGGCATTAGATGCCAATGAATGCCAGCCCGATTTCACGACCAGTTCAAATGCCATGATGCCGACTCATTGTCCGCAGGGCAGCGATTGTTTTACCTGTTATCAATCCGCCGAAAACGAACTGACATTTGTACGGCGCACCCTGGCTAGGCTTTGGTGCATTTACAGCAATACAAAAAACTTTAATGAACGTGCAATCGCATTTGGAGATAATACATCCGGTGTACATGCTATCAATGGACTTGCGTGGCAATATGCGAAAGCGGATATTGTATCTGCATATGATAGCTTTAAGCAAACCTATGATGCAAAATATATGGGCCTGATGGGCACACTTGATAAGGCGTTACACGATATTAGTAATTGTGAAGCACAATATGGCGAGCCAGATTGGTATCAGCGATTCGGGTTTATTTATTTTGAATTTATGAAAGATAAATACAAGCGCAATGATTAAAACATATTGAATAAATAAAAAGAAAAATTTATTTTATGCCGATATTATTTTTGGGAAGAACATTATGGACTGATGATTAATGAGATTTAAAAGTTGAAGTTTTACTTAAATTTTTGCACTGTTCATCATGAGCTTTCTTGTTCCAATGTCTGCAACAAGTTTTAATTAGTTTGGCAGAAAGCGCTCAACATTGATGTCATCTGCACGATGCAGGATTTCTGGTGTATTATTTTGCATGCTGAGATTTTGAAATTCAACCTGGAGTCTCTTTTTAATTTCTTTTTCTGTTATATGTAGCATGTATGCAGCTTCTTTTAGTGAACTGCATTGAGTAGTGAATAGATGTATTAATTCAGTTTCAATAGGTGGATGAAAAGTCTTTTTCGTTATACTAATATTTTTTAAATATTCTGTTGTATAAGAATGTGTGTAGCGCAAAATAATGGGGAGAAGCGCATATTTTATTTTTGAGAGAACTTGTTTTTGTTTTAATTCAATAAACGCCTTCTTTAAAATTTCTTCAGCAAGTAATTTATCTTCGGTAAGATTACAAATTAAACCATACATCACCGAAGCATATTTATCATACAAATGTCTCCAGGTTAATGGATCGTTTTCCTGAAGCATATCGATAATTTGGCTTCCTGATAATACTTCGCTCTGTAAAGTCATTTTATTTTACGTATGTTCTAACCAGGAACAAAAATCATACAGTTAATTAAGCGCCTTAAAAATGAAAATGTTTAACTTTTATGGAAAAAATATACACAAAACCGGGGTTGTGGGGAAATTATTCCTCAAAGAGTTAATGTAAAATTTAATGTTTGTATGTATGGAAATTCGTTGGGAGATAAGTGAGCACGACTTTCGTTTTATATTTCTGAAAAAAAGCTCGAAGCGAAAAATATGTTTTTGAAATATGAAAGTAATATAAAACGGATCATGTTATCAGCAGTTGTTCTTGTTTTCTTTTTTAAAGTCCATCCGCTCTTGCTGATAACCAATTACTATATTTTCGTCTGTAATCATTTCTGGTTTCTGTGTCTTTGAAAATAAAGTCAATGCCTCCATCATAAGGTGCAATTAAAAGTTTACCGGACACTGAAACAAAAAATGCGCTTAAATTATCTTCAGCTATATCTCTGAGTAAATTGTCAAACTTTTTTGCTTGCCAAATTTGTTCACTAAACATTGGAGTATATAATTGCCCGGATTCATATTCATCAGGCCTTTTTATATATAAGTCAATTGGCTCTAATGAAGCAAAAGAAATTTGCCTGATTGAAGCTACTTTTTCAAGAGGATGCAACTCTAAATAACTTCTCGAAGTGTAATCTCCAATGACCAATAAAAAGCTTGAATTATCTGTTAGCAAATCAGATATAATTTTATTTTGCCGGTCAAGTAAGACTGACCATTCATTGTCATCCCCGGCATAACGTTTCGATCCCGGCAAACTGTGAATTCTAAACCACCTGACAGCATATTCATGTTTAAAATAATGTTGAATAGGAATTGTGCCGGGATAAGTAGAAATCCAAAATTTGTTGAATTGTTCTGGTGTCATTATGTTTAAAGCAAATTAATATTCATTTATTTTTTTACACAGTTTATGTTAGCAGCCGTTTAGTCTTTTAAATCTGTAACAAGTTTCACTCCAAGTCCTGTTAACCCTGAAACAAACAACAGTAATATTACTTGTTCATTGAATATTTTAAATATACCTGCAATTACAATAAGACACAAACAGAGATAGATAAACAAATTCGCAATCAATTTCATTAAAACGTGTCTCTTTGCTTTATTATCTTCTCCAAATTCGTTAATTTTTATATTTTTAAAAACACTACTCGCTACCCAAGCCAATAATGGAAGCACAATCAAGGCTGCCGTTTTCAATATTATTTCTGCTGTTTCAGTGTTCATTTTCTGTTTTTAAAATTTAACCTCACCAGTTTCTCCTTTATCAAAGTACATGATTAATCTATGAGCTATAAATAAACTCGAATTATAGTGGTCATAATTTTTTATTGAAAAATTTTGTCCGTCAAAATGATTCAATAAAAACTTAAGAGTTGAAGCATATGTGATGCTGGAGGCTGGAACATAATGTCCGCCTGCATATTGTCCAGCACAAATTTTTTCAAGTGCGTGGAAGATAGTTTTTAAAAAACAGTCAGTAATATCAAACGTTTTAATAAGATAAAATACATTTTCGTCAGATTTACATAAATCAAGAAGTTCATCCAAATATTTTTCTCTTGTTTGTTGTCTATCTAACAGGACACGAATATTTGTTCTGTCTAGTGGTTTCGAAAGACGCTTAGAGATTCTTTTAAGTCGTGAAGATTTCTTTAAAGATTTAATAAGAAGCTTAAGCATTGATGTCAGTTTAAATGGTTATTAACGATAATATTTTCGCTAAAATACGCTACTTTTATTATGCAAAAATACTTTTGAACCTAGGCATTTTTATTTTTATAAAAAAACAAGACGCTTAATACTATGTAACTACTGTTACATTTAGTTGTTTTTTTCTGCGGGACCAAAAGCTTTGATTATTTCTGGCGAAACTTAATTTCTAGCTGGCAAAAAGTAATCTAACCAAAAAGATTGATTTTGTACAGATATATCATTAAAGAATTCTATGAATTTTGCCCTTTCAGATTTATACTTACTTCCCCAACCTGCAAAATCATTTACTATCATTTCCACTGTTAAAAGTATTGCAGCCAGAAACATCCAGTCTGACTTTTCTAATCTTAAAAGATATTTTCCAATAATTATTAATAAAATTAAGATTAAAAACAACCAATAACTAAAAATTAAAGATAAGATAACGGTTATCCCTGCTAATATCCACAAGCCAAGAATAAGTCTAAAAATTCCATGAACTGATTTCATAATAGCTAGCCCATCTTGAAAGGATGAAATAATTATCATATAATCTCTTGATGCGATAAGTTTTGGTAAATCTTTGTAATCGTTATTTCTTAAAGTTCCGATAACTAACTAGCTACACTTTGTAAAAAGTTCTTTTGGTAATTTCAAGTTATTCATTCAGAATTATTTTATTTTCAAAAGTAGTAGCCCAATTTGTACTTAGCTAATATATAACTATTTTTTTAGAAACACTTTTCCCCACTAATTTATTTCCACTTATTAACAAATGCACTGTTTAAGTTCCTTGCATAATTACAATTTATAAACCACCAAATCCCTATTCTTCATGCACCATCATCAATGGAACATGACTATGAAAAGCCAGTTCTTTTGTGTGATTTTTTGAAAATAATCCATCCAGTAAACCATGTTTTTTCGGAATGGTAATAATAAGATCTACGGATTCTTTTAATGCAAATTCATTCACACCTTCGATAAAATTATCATTATCAGAAAAATGATATTGCGGTTCATATGTATGAAATAATTCATCCAGCATCAGGCTTTCAAAAGGTGTTTCGGCATCAAAACCTTTTTGGTTGTGATCAATATTTAAGATGAACAATTTTGCATGCGTAGCATCCAGTATTTCTTTGATGGGCACAACGGGCGTTGTCTCCACTACTTTTTTAAAATCACAAGCCAGCAATATTTCTTCTATGGGCGAAAACTTTGCGCCCGGTGGAATAATGATCACGGGTATTACACTATGACGCGCTGCATGCACCGCGTTGCTGCCCACCAGTGTTTCCTGCAATTTGCCGCCACCAGTTACACCCATCACGATCAGGTCCGCACCAAGTGAAGCCGTTAATTCATTGATGTCGTTGGATAAAAAAGTGTATTCGCTTTTTCGAACAATTTCCATAGTCGTCGGACACTCCGCGATAACTTTATTTTCAAATTTTTCTAATGCTATTTTACTCGCTTCTACAGTTGCATCCACGCCGATAAAATTGATCGGGCCCATATTCATATCCGTCGGCATAGGTTCTTCACAGGCATTATATAAAATCAATTTCGTTGCCTTCAGTTGATTGCCAAGGTGGAGCGCATACAAAGTTGCATTCTTAGCAGTTTCGGAAAAGTCAGTAGGTACAAGTATCGTTTTCATTTTATTTCATTGATATGTAAATGTAAATATTTTGTTGCAGAAGTGAAAGATCAAAACAAAACCAAATCCATAATTAAAAGGCAAATTTTAGTTTGATTTTAAATCTTTTCAAAAAGCCACCACTTTTTTTTCCTTGGTACAATTTTGTAATTCGTGGTGATGTATTTATGTATATGTTCCATGGCTTCATCAAAATCATCCGTGAGCAAAACAAGGTCCAGGTCATTTTCCGAGATCGTTCCTTTGTCAGACATATTATGTATGTTTTCCATTAAAGCTTTAAAATACTCCTTCCCATATAAGACCACCGGGAATGAAGAAATGGAGCCTGTTTGAATTAATGTAAGTGTTTCATATAATTCATCCATAGTACCAAAACCACCTGGCATAATAATAAATCCAAATGAATATTTTACCAACATCGCTTTGCGCACAAAAAAATGTTCAAACGTTACAGATACAGTGACATAGGGATTTTCGAATTGTTCATGTGGTAAAATAATATTGCAGCCAATAGACCTGCCACCACTCTCGAAAGCCCCGCGGTTAGCGGCTTCCATGATACCAGGCCCGCCTCCTGTGATAGTGGCAAAACCAGTCCCCGCGATACGTTTCCCAAATTCCCGTGCGGCAATATAATAAGGATGATCTTCTTTAAATCGTGCGGAGCCGAACACGGTAATGCTCGGCCCAATAAAATGTAATTTTCGAAAAGCATGTATAAACTCCCAAAAGACTTTTACTGCAAAAACAAATTCATAACTCCGGCTTTTCGGTCCTTCGAGGTAGACCGCTTTTTTGGCAGGAATAATTCTTTTCAGCGTAGGCATATTTTTTTCTTATGCCCTAAAATTAGTGAATACATACTTACCGTATCATGACTATCTTGCAATAAAATTTTTATGCGCATTATTTCATACAATGTAAATGGCATTCGCGCTGCTATAAAAAAAGGCTTGATGGAATGGATGGCCTCAGATGTGGCGGATATCATTTGTTTACAGGAAATAAAAGCCACCAAAGAAAATGTGGACGTTGAAAAGATAGAAGCATTGGGCTTTCATACATACTGGTTTCCCGCAGAAAAAAAAGGGTACAGCGGTGTAGCTGTTTTTTGCAAACAAAAACCTGTACAAGCTTTCTATGGCCATGCTAACGCTCAAAGTGATGCGGAAGGCAGGTTGATACGACTGGATTTTAAAAAATTTATTTTGATCAATGCCTATTTCCCTTCAGGTACAAGTGGTGATATAAGGCAATCCTATAAATACGAATGGCTGAATATTTTTAAAGAATATATCAGTGTATTACAAGACGAAAATAAAAAGATCATTGTGTGCGGCGATTATAATATTGCCCACCGGGAAATAGATATTCATGACCCGAAAGGGAATAAAAAAAGCTCCGGTTTTTTGCCGGAAGAAAGAGTATGGCTGGATAGTTTATACAATAGCGGTTTTACAGATGCATTTCGCTATTTGAATCCCGGTGTCACTGGCTGCTATAGCTGGTGGAGTCAGCGGTTCCCATCTGTTCGTCTTCAAAATAAAGGCTGGCGGATTGATTATATTTCTATTACAGAAAACCTGGTGAAGCATTTAAAAAGTGCAGCCATTTACCCGGAGATAAAACACAGTGATCACTGCCCTGTTTTTTTAGAATTAGACATTTAAATTTTATGATCATATATAATGTAACTATACAACCACAATGGGAAATTCATGATGACTGGAAAACATGGATGACGGAAACGCATTTACCCGAAATGATGCAAACAGGTTGTTTTGTGCAATACCAATTTTGCAGGTTAATGGATATAGATGAAAGTGAAGGGCCCACATATACAATTCAATATTCCGCTAACAGTATAGAAGATTATGATAGCTATATCAGCCATTTCTCAGTAGTAATGCGGCAAAGAGGTATTGAACATTGGGGCAACAAAATGATCGCTTTTCGCAGCCTGATGGAGGTTGTGCATTGAATGTGGACATTTATTTTTTTACTGCTTGCTTATTGCAAAAAAAATTTATATTGCTGCAAAGCCGCACGCCATCAGCATTTCAGCTATTTATAGGCTGAAACCCTTTATCCATAATCGTTTCAGCGATTCATGCCTGATTTTAATTTGGGCCGACATTTTCTAAAATTCTTTCAAACCCTTGATGTGTGTGGTTTTGCGTGATTAAGGTTTTCATAAATTATATGCAAAAAATTTTGTTCGTAATAAAAAGCAAATAAATTTGTTTTCAATAATCATTTAATTAAAATCATTTATTATGAACAAAGCTGAATTAGTTGGAAAAATTGCAGAAGATGCAGGGATTACCAAAACACAGGCGAATGCCGCACTTGATTCTTTTGTAGGTGCAGTTACAAAAACATTAAAAGGTGGCGGTAAAGTTACCCTCGTTGGTTTTGGAACTTTCTCTGTTTCCAAGCGTGCCGCACGCACAGGCCGCAACCCGCAAACGGGCGATCCTATTAAAATTAAGGCTAAAAAAGTGGCCCGTTTTAAAGCAGGTAAAGAACTAAGTTCTAAAATGTAGTTTTCATGGGTTTTAAGAAGCAGGGACATTCATTCTATATGTTCCTGCTTTTTTATTGGGCATGTAAATACTTTAGTGCATTTTTGCAGCCTTCGGTCTTATTAAATTAATAAAAAATAAACAATGGGTAGAGGAGATAAAAAAACAAAGAAAGGTAAAATCGCAATGGGTTCTTTTGGTAAAAGCCGCCCGGCAAAAATTGCTTCAAAGCATACCAAACCTGTAGCAAAAACTCAGGAAGGTAAAAATGATAAAGCGGAATAAAATCTATTTAAGGCGCAAGCCTGGTAATTTTCCATTCCCCTTTTTCCATTCCGGTATATAAAATTCTGTCGTGAAGCCTGTTTGGTCTTCCCTGCCAGAATTCAATACTGGTGGGCTTTATACGGTAACCGCCCCAGTGCGGCGGCCGCGGTATTTCCTGTGGATAAAGCGCTGTAAATTTTTCTAAATTCTTTTCAATCACTTCCCTGTTTTCTATCACGCTACTCTGGGGAGAAGCCCATGCACCGACCCTGCTGCCGGGAGGCCGCGACAAAAAATATGCATCACTTTCGGCATCATCCACGCGACTGGCAATGCCTTCAATACGCACTTGTCTTTCCAATTCTTTCCAAAAAAATACCATCGCCACATTTGGATTCTGCGAAATATTTTTTCCCTTGGTACTGTTATAATTGGTGAAAAATACAAAGCCATTTTCGTCGAACCCTTTTAATAAAACAATTCGCGCATGTGGTTGCAAATTGGTGGAAACGGTTGCCAGTGTAAATGCATTCACTTCATCAATTTGTGATTGCATGGCTTCATTCCACCAACTGGAAAATTGCGTGAACGGATCTTTTTCCACTTCATTTTCCAGTAAAGTCTTCAATTTGTATTCTTTGCGGATGCCCGCGATTTGCTCCTGCATATAGCTGCTTTTAACTTTGTAAAAGTACAATTTATCCTGCCGTTTGAGTTTACCTTTTTAATAGTTTGTACCTTGCGGCCATGCGTTACGAGCATTTATTTTTTGACCTCGATCATACCTTATGGGATTTTGAAACCAATGCCAGGGATACTTTGCACGAGGTTTTTGAAATAAATGCGCTGCAGGAAAGAGGCATTATTGACCTGCATTTTTTTGTTGAAAGATATTGCTACCACAATGACTGTCTCTGGAAAAAATATACAGAAGGAACAATCCGGCAGGATTTGCTGAGATGGAAAAGAATGTGGCTGACCTTATTGGATTTTAAAATTGCTGATGAAAATTTATCTAAAAAAATGGCTACGGAATTTTTAGAAAGACTTCCGCATAAAAAAAATATTTTTCCCCATACCAAAGAAATTCTTCAATATTTATTAAATAAAAATTATCGCCTTCACCTAGTTACGAATGGTTTTGACCAGATTCAAAATGCTAAATTAAAAAGTAGCGAATTGCATCATTTTTTTGAAGCCGTTATCACGGCAGAAGCTTCCAACAGTTTGAAACCACATGCGGAAATTTTTGAATTTGCATTGCAAAAAACTGGTGCTAAAAAAATGCATAGCATTATGCTGGGTGATAACCCGGAAGCGGATATTAAAGGCGCCATGAATGCAGGCCTCGATACTGTTTTTGTAAATCACCTGAAAATAAAAACGGAGATAAAACCCACTTTTACAGTTCATCATTTAAAAGAACTGGAACTTATTTTTTAAAATAAAATTATGTCTGAAAATATAAACCGCGTAACCGGTACGAAAGAAGAACAATATATTGCATTGATCCCGCAAATCAAAGCCCTGCTTGAAGGAGAGCCGGACCTCATTGCGAATATGGCGAATATGACGGCGGCATTGAAAGAACAATTTCAATGGTTTTGGACGGGGTTTTATTTGGTGAAAAATGAGGAACTGGTCTTAGGTCCATTCCAGGGGCCTGTTGCATGTACAAGAATAAAAAAAGGCAGAGGCGTTTGCGGGAAAGCCTGGCTGGATTCGCAAACACTGATCGTGCCGGATGTAACGAAATTTCCCGGGCATATTGCCTGCAGCTCCTTTTCAAAATCAGAAATTGTTTTACCACTATTCAAAGACCAAACAGTTTGTGCCATATTGGATATAGACCATGACCTGGAAAATTATTTTGATGAAACAGATCAAAAATATTTGGAAGAAATTATTGCTTTGATCGAATGTTGAAATATGGATATTCAAATTAAAAAAGTAGAAGATCCTGCGCTCATGGAAATGGTGAGTGAACTTTCAGTGAAAACTTTCTATGAAACGTATGAGCTTGTGAATACCACGAAAAATATGCAGGAATATACAAGCACTTATTTTTCTTTGGAAACTTTGATGGATGAATATAAAATGCCCGGGCATTTTTTTTATCTTGTTTATGTAAATGAAACTGCGGCAGGATATTTTAAAATGCGCACGGATCATATTGAACCTGCATTCAAAGACCTGCGCCAGGTAGAATTAGAACGTTTATATATTTTAAAAAAATTCCAGGAACAAAAACTCGGTTTTTTTTGCATGAAATATTGCATTGAAGAATCGGCCTCGGGTGGTTATGATTTGCTGTGGTTGGGCGTTTGGAAAAAAAATGAAAAAGCTTTCCGGTTTTATACAAAAATGGGTTTTGAAATTTTTGACGAGCATATTTTTGTGTTGGGAGATGATCCGCAGGAAGATTATCTCATGAAACTAAATATTAAAAATTACCAATTACCTTTATTAAATAATTAAAACTAAAAATCATGGTACGTAAAATTTTATTACTGCTGCTGGTTGCATTTATTGTGATCCAATTTTTTCGCCCTGAAAAAAATGTTTCTACAACCATTTCAGAAAATGACATAACGAAAGTTTACCCGGTGCCGGAAAATGTGCAGCAAATTTTTGCCAGGAGTTGCAATGATTGCCACTCCAATAATACGTGCTATCCATGGTATGCCGAAGTGCAACCTGCTGCCTGGTTTTTGGCAGATCATGTGAAAGATGGAAAAGATGAACTCAATTTCAGCGAGTTTGGGTCATACAGGATTGCGCGCCAAAACAAAAAGATGAAGGAATGTATCAAACAAATAAAGGAAGGAGAAATGCCCATTGAATCCTATACGTTGATGCATGGAGATGCAAAATTGTCTGAGGCCGATAAGCAAACTGTTATCAGCTGGTGTGAATCCATTCAAAAAACTTTGCAGGATAAATATCCGCCGGATAGTTTAGAAATTAAAAAGCCACAATAAATTTATTTTCAAAAAATACTGATGCTCATTTTAAAGGCAGCCTACCTGATCTCCAATCCCGAAGTCAAAAACTGTCCTGCTCCAGACCGCCCTGAGTATGCATTTATTGGCCGTAGTAATGTGGGCAAATCTTCTTTGATCAATATGCTTTGTGGGAAACAAAAACTGGCAAAGATTTCGGGTACACCCGGCAAAACACAACTGATCAATCATTTTGAAATTGAAAGTAAAGCGGGAGATAAAAAGCCGCTTATAAAATGGTACCTCGTGGACTTGCCGGGATATGGTTATGCAAAAGTTGCACAAAGCAAACGCAGCACCTGGGAATTTATGATTCGCGATTATTTAGTAAAACGAAAAAATTTGTTGCAGGTTTTTGTTTTAATAGATAGTCGCCATCCGCCACAAAAAATTGATCTCGAATTTGTAGAAAACCTGGCCCATGCGCAAATTCCTTTTTCATTGGTCTTTACAAAATCCGATAAAGAAAAACCGGGCGTTGTAAAACGCAATGTGCAGTCCTTTTCGGATGCATTGCTGGAGAAGTGGCAATTTTTGCCGCAGGCATTTGTAACGAGTGCCATAAAATATACAGGAAAAGATGAAATTTTAGAACTGATCAGTAATTTAAATAAAGCTTATACAGAAACCCGCGCATAATTTTTACCTATGCATATTACCCATTTAGCGGGAATTGCCATTATTACTGTTTTATAGCCTTTTATACCTAATCCATTTTAATCATTCAGCAAATTGCTACTTTTGCTGCAAATAACTATTTGATGAAAAAAATAATAACAGGAATTGCGTTGCTTTTTTGCACGTTTAGTTTCGCGCAGGAAGTGACCATCGTAACCGGCGATACGGCCTGGAAACATGAATACCGCGGCGAAGCCACGAAAATCAATGACGTCGTAAATACAAAACTCGATGTAAAATTTGATTATGATAAATCGTATATGTATGGAAAAGAGTGGCTGACTTTGCACCCGCATTTTTATTCCACAGATTCATTGTCTTTAGATGCACAGGGAATGGACATTAATGAAGTAGCCATGATGAACGGTACTAATAAAACCCCATTGAAATACACTTATACCGATAATATATTGCGTATTCAATTGAATAAAATGTATAAAATAGATGAAAATTATACAGTATATATTGACTATGTTTCAAAACCAAATGAGCTGAAAGTGAAGGGCAGCGCAGCTATAACAGATGCTAAAGGTTTATATTTCATTAACCCGAAAGGAGAAGAAAAAGATAAGCCCACACAAATCTGGACACAGGGAGAAACTGAGGCCAACAGTGCCTGGATGCCAACAATTGATAAACCCAATCAAAAAAGTACGGTGGATATTTCTATGACCGTTCCTTCAAAATATGTAACGTTGTCAAATGGTTTACTGGTAAATCAGAAAAAAAATGCAGATGATACACGTACAGATCAATGGAAACTGGATCTGCCAATCGCGCCTTATTTATTTTTTATGGGTGTAGGTGATTATGCAATTATCAAAGACAGTTATAAAGGGAAAGAAGTAAGTTATTATGTAGAAAAAGAATATGCACCGTATGCGCGCGGAATTTTTGGACTCACTCCTGAAATGATCAAATTTTATTCAGATAGGCTAGGCGTAGAATATGCGTGGCCAAAATATTCACAGATTGTTGGACGTGATTATGTGAGTGGTGCCATGGAAAATGTTACTGCCACTTTACACCAGGAAAGTGCCTATCAAAATGGTCGTGAATTGGTTGATGGAAATAGCTGGGAAACGGTGATCGCACACGAACTTTTTCACCATTGGTTTGGTGATTTAGTGACCACAGAAAGCTGGAGCAATATTACCGTGAATGAAAGTTTCGCAGACTATAGTCAAACTTTATGGCAAGAATATAAACATGGTAAAGATGCCGGAGACGAAGAAAATGTCAATGGCATGAATGGCTATCTCAGTAGTGGTGGCGATGATCTGAACCTGGTACGTTTTTATTACAAAGACAAAGAAGATGTTTTCGATGGCGTGAGTTATCAAAAGGGCGGGCGCGTTTTAAATATGCTGCGAAATTATGTGGGTGACGATGCATTTTTTGCTTCCTTAAAAAAATACCTGACAGACAATAAATTCAAAACAGGAGAAGCGCAACAACTCAGGCTTGCATTTGAAAGCGTTACCGGGCAAGACCTCAACTGGTACTGGAATCAATGGTATTATGGAAGTGGCCATCCAATACTCGATATCCGTTATGACTTTGATGATGTGAAAGGAAAACAAACAGTGATCGTTGAACAAAAACAAACAACTGGTAAAATATTTACATTACCTGTTGCTGTAGATGTATATAACGGAGCGAATAAAACAAGGTATCATGTTTGGGTTAAAAATAGAATTGACACATTCACTTTCGATTATAAACAAAGGCCAACGCTGGTAAATTTTGATGCCGATAAAATTTTACTGACATCAAAAACAGATCATAAAACAGCTGATAATTTCCGCGAGCAATTAAAGTATGCACCATTGTATATGGACAGGCGCGAAGCTTATAATTATTTTGCTAAAAATAATATGCCCGAATTAGCATTGGGTTTGAAAGATAAATTCGCAGGGTTGCGTTCCCGCACATTGGATCAGCTTGCGAATGATTCTGTTTTATTAGCGAATGAAAGTATCATGTTGCAGGTAGCATCCGAGGCAAATCTTGAAAAAGATAAAGTGACTCAATCAAAAGCCATTGAAATTTTGGCCAATACAGGTGATGCAAAATATAAATCCATTTACGAAAAATTCATCAATGATTCTTCCTACTCCGTCTCTGGTGCAGCTTTGGAAGGTTTAAGTAAATTAGACCCGGAAAATGCTTATACACTGGCGAAAAAATATAGCACAGATGCACGTGGAAAATTAGCGGATGTAGTGAGTGAAGTGATCATGACAAATGCCAAAGTGGAGGACTATGATTTTATCGTAAAAGGTTATGCGAATATGCCACCAACAAATTCTAAACTGGAGGCTACGCCTGCGTTTACTGAGTATCTTTCTAAACTGGATGATAATGATAAAATCAAAGCAGGTATTGATATGGTTATTAAATTCAGGAAACAAATTCCGCAGCAATACTGGAAATTTACAGATCCTGCATTGAAAGGAAGTTTGGAAAAATTAGGCCAGGATAAAGGAGGTGAAATCGCAATATATATTAATGATCAGTTGAAATAAATTGTAAATATTTTTTGGATAGGCCTATAAGGTTTTTAAAAACCTTATAGGTCTTTTTTATTCATTTTAAATTGCACAAATCTTTTTATTCTTCTCTAAACTTTTAGGTCTTTTTTATAAATCCAAATCCATGATACTTCGGGGAGGAAGTAGCAGAACGGTTTGCAAACCCAATGCTTCTGCAGCATCTGTATTTGTTTTGGTGTCGTCAATAAATAATGTTTCCATAGGATTTAAATTTTCTTTTTCCAGTACATAATTAAAAGCTTCCGCGTAGGGTTTACGCAAATTCATTTCATGTGAATAATATGCTGTGGAAAACAGCGTATTAAAGTCATAATCATTTTCATCTAAAAACTTTTTGATGAAAGCTTCATAATGGATACTATTTGTATTGGATAAAAGAAAGATTGCATATTTCGAAGAAAGTGATTTTATAAAATCCATTCTATCCTTTGGAAATTCGCCAATCATCGCATTCCATGCTTCAGTAATTGCTGCATCTACTGTTGACAATTTTGTTTCCCGGCGAAAAGCATCATAAAAATCCACGGGTTTTATTTTCCCTGTTTCCAAATTTTCAAAAAGCGGCGACGCATGATATTGGGAAAAAAATGCATCGAAATCAGTAACACCCAAATCTTCAAATGCTTTTTTAGTTTTTGAAAAATGAATATCCAGCACTACTCCACCGAGGTCGAGAAGGAGATTTTTTATTTTTTGCATGGGCGAATGTAACGAGTGATTTTCAATTGCTTTTTGAAACATTCCCTTTATTCAAATTCTGCTTTTAAAGAAAAATAATTTTCGGTATAAGGATTTTAATATCTTTATTGTATAACATTTTTGTAATTCAGGCGTAGTGCTGACTTTTTCATTCAATCATCCATTTAATTTAACTAACATGAATGCTTCCCGACTCGTAAAATTTTTTGTGCTCACTTTATTTTTTTCATCAAAACTTATTGCACGTGATATTGATACAAAAGATACACGCATGTTATCACAGCCTGCAATCAGTGCTGGTAAAATTGCTTTCATTTATGCAGAAGATTTGTGGGTGGCCAACCAGGATGGTTCGCAACCACAGCGTTTAACCGTAAGTGAAGGCGTTGAATCAAATCCTGTTTTTTCACCAGATGGAAAATGGATAGCTTTCAACGGGCAATACGATGGCAATACGGATGTGTATATTATTCCGGTTGAAGGCGGCATTCCTAAAAGATTAACCTGGCATCCTTCGGCAGATATGGTGCGTGGCTTTACGCCTGATGGCAAATCAGTATTGTTTATCTCACAACGCAATTTGTTTACTACGCGTTATACGCAATTATTTACGGTACCGGTTACCGGCGGCCCGGCAACACAATTAGAAATTCCCAATGCATTTTATGCAAGTTATTCTGCTGATGGAAAATCAATGGCATACAATCCAACACCAAACCAGTTCAGGCAATGGAAACATTACCGCGGCGGAGGCATTTCGCATATATGGCAATTTTCTTTTGCTGATAAAAGCATCATTAAACTCCCACAACCAGATGGTGGTTCTAATGATATAGAACCGATGTGGATGAACAACTCAATTTATTTTCTGAGCGACAGGAATGGTGAGTTCAATTTGTTTTCTTATGATGTTGCTTCCAAAGAAGTAAAGCAGCTTACAAGTTTCAAAGATTTTCCAATACTGAATGCATCAGCAGGTAATGGAAAAATAATATTTGAACAAGCAGGTTACTTGTATACTTATGATCCGGCATCAGTATCTTCAAAAAAATTAACTGTTGGAATTGCCGCAGATTTATTAGAAGTAAGAGTACGTTTTGCAAAGGGCTTAAAGTATATACGCAGTGCAGATATTTCACCCACAGGGGCACGTGCTGTATTTGATTTCAGGGGTGAGATCGTTACAGTTCCGGCAGAGAAAGGCGATTACCGGGATATTACCAACACGAATGGTGTACATGAAACGTTTCCATCATGGTCAACTGACGGAAAATGGATTTCCTATTTTTCTGATTCAAGCGGAGAATATCAACTCAAAATTCAATCCCAGGATGGAAATAATACCATAAAAACCTTTAAACTTAGTGGCAGTGGATTTTATGCAAACCAAAAGTGGTCGCCAGACAGCAAAAAAATTGCTTATGTTGATAATGGCAGGAATTTATATATACTTGACGTTGCATCAGGTAACAGTAAAAAAATTGATGCAGATGAATTATATACACCGGGGCCATTCAGAAATATTTTTAACGACTGGTCATTCGATTCAAAATGGATAGCTTACACAAAAGTTACTGCTACACAATATAAGAAAGTAATGCTGTATTCTGTTGATGAACAAAAATCCTATCCGGTTACCGATGGCTTGAGTGATGCATCAGAACCCTGCTTTTCCCATGATGGTAAATATCTCTACTTCTTTGCTTCTACCGATGCCGGACCGGTCATCAACTGGTTTGATCAATCTAATGCTGATGCCAGGATTAATAATTCTATTTATATTCTTACTCTTCAAAAAGAAACCATTTCTCCGCTGGCAAAACAAAGTGATGAAGAACAAATAAAAAAAGAAGAGCAAAAAGCAGTTGACGATATTACAAAAGG
>JBBRSI010000012.1:0-42634 GCA_038245585.1 Chitinophagales bacterium | reverse complement strand
GTTGTTTTAAATTATCCTGGATTATATCGAGAGATTCACCATTCATTTACCGGCGTGTTTATGATTCCAAATATACTATATGAAAATTCAATTTTCAATTCTTATAAAATTTTCAATCTTTTGATCACTCATTCCACCCCCTCCCTTCCATAATATCCTTCTTATATTTTTCAATTCTATCCTCCCTCGTCTTCGCTTGCTTGGCCTGCGAAAAATAAAGAAGGTAACCTCTTTGCCGGCCGGGCGTTAATGCGTGAAAGGCTTTTTTGAATGTGGCATTTTTGGCGAATGCATGTTCTAATTCTTCGGGGACTTTATATTCAGTTGTCTTTTTTAATTCCACTTTTAAACCGGATTTTTCTACTTCAATAGCTTCTTGTACATATTCTTTGAGAACAGATTTTAGTTGCTTTATTTCGGACACATCTGTGAAGCGAAGCTGGCGCGCAGCTTGTACATCTTTCGTTTGCTGTATCAGCAATTTATGATCATCTTTTAATAATGTGCCCTTAAAAAATAACAACGCGCAATATTTTTTAAACACTTCGATCAATACAATGTTATGTGCTCCTCGGGTAGAACAAAGCACAAAGTTAGCAGATAGAGCTCTTCCCATTTTTTTTATCTATGAGAACTTTGTTATAATTTTATTTGAAAGCCTTGTTCATAAAAACTACCAACTTAATAGATTTTATTCTTTTATTTCTGCTTCACATTACACAATTAGGTTTATTATCAATTTTATCATCATTTCTTTTTCGGAAGGATGGCTTTGTGCGATCAGTAATGCCAGTGCGGTTAATCCGTTGTCGTTTATTTTTACTTCCCCTGACTTTTTAAACCGGTGTTTGTTTTTTTCTAAAAACCATATAAACAAAAATGCACCAATGCGTTTGTTGCCATCACTGAAAGAGTGGTTCTTGATAATGAAATAAAGCAAATGCGCCGCCTGCTCTTCAATGCTGGGATACAAATAAACACTGCCAAAGGTTTGAATTATACTTTGTAGTGAACTTTTAAAACCTTCATCTTTTTCGTTTCCAAATAAATCAGTGTCTTCCTTCTTTATCTTCAGTTGTTTCTTCAATTCTTCAATCGCTTTACGGGCTTCGACATATTTTATTTCATATGTAATGTTTTCATTCAACTTCTCTGTTGCCAGGTTGTTGCTGTCAAACCGGTTGAGTAGCACAAAACTTTTGTTGTAATTGCTGATAATTTCCAATAATCCTTTGGCTTCCTGTAACAGTAAACTTTCTGCTGATCCGCCTTTGCTGATAAGATGGATGGTTTGTTGCAACTGCTCTAATCGTTTTTCATTAACGGTATAACCCTTCACCAAATAATCTCTTAAACGCTGCGTAGCCCAAATCCTAAATTGGGTAGCTCGTTGAGAATTTATTCTATAACCTATTGAAATTATCACATCTAAACTGTAATGCTTTGTATTATATTTTTTCCCGTCAGCAGCAGTTGCCGAGGATTTCTCGGTAACTGAATTTCTGTCCAACTCATTGGTTTTAAAGATATTTTTTAAATGAAGTGAGATATTGTCGGTGCTACAATCAAAAAGTATTGCCATTTGCTTTTGAGTAAGCCAGACAGTTTCATTCTCAAGATTTACCCTTAGTTCTATCTTATTATCGGAAGTTGTATAAATTTCTATTTCTCCTGTGTTTTTCACATTTAAGTATTTTTAACTTGTTCCAAAAAGGCAGCACTAACTTTTTTGCCTGCTATTATGTGTTCTAAATGCTTCATTTTCTAAATTCAAAAACTTCTGTCAATATTGCTATCGGAAAGGCTTCAATGGCTTCTGATAGTTTAAACATTGATATTTCTTCTTTCACCATTACACAAACAATTTCAATTTCATTTGGTTAATATAATAACCCGGTTGTCCGGAGAAGTTACTGAGTGCTTATTAAATCAATAGTCCGGCAAGTTTGAATAAAGATGTATCAATTAGATCTCGTCTTTTTTTGGCTTCGTTTCTAAACATTTTTAACTGCTAAGATAATATGTAATCATTGAAGGTCTCAAAATTAGATTGCTGGAACATTTGATTATATATTAATACCTCCTCAATCATTTACTCCCCTCCCCTCCATAATATCCTTCCTGTATTTTTCAATTCTATCCTCCCGCGTCTTCGCTTGTTTGGCTGATGAAAAATAAAGCAGGTAACCTCTTTGCCGGCCTGGTGTTAATGCATGGAAGGCTTTTTTGAATGTGGCATTTTTGGCGAATGCATGTTCTAATTCTTCGGGGACTTTATATTCAGTTGTCTTTTTTAATTCTACTTTCAAACCGGCTTTTTCTACTTCAATAGCTTCTTGTACATATTCTTTGAGAACAGATTTTAGTTGCTTTATTTCGGAAATATCCGTGAAGCGGGCCTGGCGCGCGGCCTGTACGTTTTTTGTTTGTTGTATCAATATTTTATGATCGTCTTTTATTAATGCGCCCTTGAAAAATAACAACGCGCAATATTCTTTAAATACATGGATCAACACAATATTATGATCTTCCCATGTATAACAGGGCACACCCCATTTCAAATCTTCATGGAGCTTACAGCTCAATAAAATTTTTCTTAATTGCGAAATTTCTTCCGCCCATTTTTCTTCTTTGAGAAAATAAAAATCAACGTTGGAATTCGTTTTACTTTTTGCCATAAAATATTTTTTTAAAAATATAAATATTGCAAAATAAAAAAATTGCGCCACTTTTAAGCAACGCAATTTTTTAAAATAGATTTATAAATATTACCAGATATGAATCCGATCCTTGTCCGCAAGGTACATTTTATCACCAGGCTGCACATTAAATGCATCATAAAAATGAGGGTTATTCATCAAAGGCCCATTCACGCGCCACATAGGCGGTGAATGTGGATTGTTGTTGATCCATAAACGCAGGAATTCATCTTTCATTTTTACCCGCCAAATCCGTGCAACCGAAAAGAAGAAACGCTGATCAGGTGTGAAGTTGCCGACTTTCGTTGTATCTTGTCCTTCCTTTGTCAATTTAAAAGCATCGTACGCAATGGACACACCCCCTACATCTGCCGTGTTTTCACCAAGTGTCATCGCGCCTTTTACATGCACAGTATCCAACACCGTGAACGTATTATAGAGATTTACAACCTGCTGTGTTTTGGCTTTGAACTTATCATAATCATCTTTAGTCCACCAATTTTGCACGTTTCCAAATTTATCAAACTGTGCGCCCTGGTCATCAAATGCATGTGTCATTTCATGGCCGATGACCATACCGATTCCTCCATAATTTAATGCATCATCTGCATTGTCATCGAAATATGGCGGTTGCAAAATACCAGCGGGAAAAACAATTTCATTGGCGGAAGGATTATAATAAGCAGTGACGGTTGACGGTGTAGTAAACCATTCACTTCTGTCAACCGGCTTATTCAATTTCGCCAGTTGATATTGATAATTATTGGCAGCAGTGGAAACCAGGTTTTCAAAATATTTTCCTTTCTCAATATTGACTTTACTATAATCCCGCCACTTGTCCGGGTAACCGATTTTCTTTGTGATGGCAAAAAGTTTTTCTTTGGCTTTTACTTTCGTGCTATCACTCATCCAATCAAGTTTTTCTATTCTTACTGCAAATGCTTTTTGCAAATTGTTCACCAGGTCAAGCATGCGTTTTTTTGCATCTTCCGTAAAATATTTTTTTACATATATTTCTCCAAGCCCTTCACCCAATGATCCATCAACTGCACTGGCCATTTTTTCACCACGGGTTTTTTGAACGGCTTGTCCCGAGATGACTTTATTAAAGTCAAAAGCCGCATCTGCAAAGGGTTTGCTGAGTGCATCAGAATAATTATTCAAGGTATATGCTTTGAGATAAACTTTCCATTCACTGATCGGAATCGTTTTTAAAACTGCATTTAATTTATCATAATAAGCAGGTTGTGAAACATCAATAGAATCTGTTTTGGCATCCAGGCCATTCAACACATTTGTCCATCCGATATTGGGTTGGCTTTTTATAAGTTCGGACACAGCCATCATATTAAAATTTGCATTCACATCACGCAATTCAATATTTGTTTTATGTGAAGCGGCAAGTTGTTTGTCAATGTTATAAACAATCGCAGCATCTTTTTTTGCAGTCATTGAATCAGTTCCAGTAAGGGTAAATAATGTTGCAATAAAATTCCTGTATGCCTCCTGGATACCCAGGCTTGAAGGATCTGTTTTGAAATAATAATCCCTTTCCGGTAAACCAATTCCTGTTTGATAAATATGTGCAATATTCAGGTTGCTGTTTTTATTGCTGGGGCCAATGTAGAAACCTAAAATAGAAGTGTTATTATTTTTTGCTTCGTTTGTAACATATTTGATTAGCGAAGCGGCATCATGAATACTGTCAATGTTTGCCAGAATAGGTTTTACCGGATCATAACCACGACTGTTAATAGTAGTTGTATCCATTCCTGAAGCATAAAAATCACCGATCTTTTGTGCAATAGATCCGGCCGCATTATTGGCTTTAGATACACTATCCAGTATGCCCTGCAAACGCAGTCGCTGCGGGTAATTCATAAACATATACGCACCAACGCCGGCCTGTGAAGGAGGTATTTGTGCGGTATCATTCCATTTTTTATTTACATACAAAAAGAAATTGTCGCCCGGTTTGATGGATGAATCTATGCCGTTGATTTCTATAATAGAACTTGTGGTCGGATTAGGATTCGTACATGCTGCTAAAGAAAGCAAGCCCGCAAAAAGAAAGTTTGATTTTTTCATAAACAGTTTATTTTGAATTAAAATAAGCGTTTCAAATGTACATGTATTTTTTCTGAAACTTAATTGAAGATGTATGTACGGTGAAATATTGATTCGAGAATTGCTTCTATTTATTATCCATCGTAAAATATAGCATCCCATAATCGCCATACTGCGCCTGTATGATTTTGATGCGATGTTTACCTTCAAGCGCCAAATTTATATCATGATGATAATCGGCATCATAAATGATCTGCGCTGGATCCCATGCATCCAATACAAGTTTATCATCAATATACACAAGAACTATATCACCGGCACTCACGCCAAAAGTATAGTTCCCTTTAGGAAAAAAAACCTCGCTCTCTGCAACCAATGCCATGGAAGATTTAGGTTCCATTTTTCCAAAATGATTATCCAGGCTTTTAAAAATACTGTCTTTTATCGGTGCAGAATTTTTAATCATTTCAAAAAAAACATTTTCCTTTTTAATTGGATCTGTGGAAGAATCGAATGTAAATAATTGCACATGCCAGTCAATCGGGATGTTCATTTTTTTATAAGAAAAAATAGAAGGCATTCCGGCTGCATACTTTTCTCCAAATGGTGAAATGACCCCGCCACCACTGTATTTCAGCTCAATGGAAATTTCATTGCCAGCTCTATTCTTTACATCAAGTGTGCCCGGTACAGTTCCGCTTTTGGCCGAAAAGTTTTCTATGCCCGTTGATGAATTGATGGTCCATTTTCCCGGTGGCCCATAAATTTCAAAATGCATATTACCAGAACTATCTTTTTTGGTTAACCATAAAATGGGCGACTGAAAATCGTACGGCCCCCATTCCGTCATCATCATATATTTTTTACCCTGCAAGTGATCAGCCGGAAGCATCGCATTTCTTGCATCGGTAAATTTTTGAGGTGCAGCATTTTCCAACAATAAAGTATCCCGGATGAAATTTATTTTTTCTCCATTGCCGCGTATAAAAATATTTTTCACCGTTGAATCAAGACGCGTATTTTCATAGGCATGTAAAATTTTATTCCCGGTGATGCGGAGCATTTCACTATGACTGATATCAAAAACAGTTTGCTGTGAATCAAAGAAATTATTTTTGATAATATATTTAATACTGCTTACATCCCGCAGTTCATCATACTTTCCTTCCATTTTCCTGCCGGGTGTTGCCCACAAACGAATGGCTGTTTTTCCTTTTTCAAAATAATTATTTTCTATATCATTCTCCTGTCCCTGTTCAATGGCAATACCCGTCGTATTATTCTTAAAATGATTAGCAGCAATCAAACTATTATAACTGTAACCACCCCACACGCCATAGGCACAATCAAAAATTTTATTGCCAATAATTGTATTCCTGCTAAAAGTAACTTCAACGCCATTCGTAGGCGCAAAAGAAAAATCATTTTGAAAAATTAAATTATCATTGCAACCACCTGTTCCACTATCCATGGTAGTTTGGCCTGCCCAGAGAAAAAATCCATCACCACTATGCGTGGCGGAATTCCAGGCAAAAATATTTTCATTGCTTTGTTCATATACAAGTATGGCGGCCGCGTCCTGTCCACGGTAATATACACCATCACTCACGCCGCGGATATTCCAGTCGAGTTGATTATTCATCACGCGGTTATTTGAACTTTTGTAAAAACCAATACCAATGCCGGAATTAAAAGAAAAATTATTATTGTAAATAAGTCCATCATTGCAACCAGTCATCATTAAACCGCACTGCCCGTTTTGAATAATATTATTTTTAATAAAAGCGGAATCGCAATTTCTCAAATACATTCCTGCACCAAAACGAGTCCATTCATCCTGTTCATTGTGGTGATAGCTTTGCCAGTCGCTTAGGTCTTCCCGCTCGCGGTTACTATTTAAATGCTGACGGAAATTATAACTGAAATCACAGTTTTCAATATGCAGGTTTTGAACATTCTTTGCAAAGAGGGCAATTTTATAGCCTTTAATGACCGCGTTTTTGATTGTAACATTTTTACTGTTTAATATCCTCAAAGCCGTTCCTGTAAAGGCATCCGGGCTATATTTATTTTTACTTCCATCAAGCACCGCACCATTAAAATCAATAACAATATCATCTCCGCTGATTTCTATAACCGCATTTTTCAAAGAATCATTTCCGGGTAAATCATACATTTTTTTTTGAATGAAAGCCGATCCATTTATGCGCATATTTTTTTTAAGTGTAATATATTTTTGCGCATTTGCATGTACACTTATAAAAAATATCAGTGTTAAGGTGAAAAAAAAATATTTGTATTTCATTGCCCGGCAAGTTTGATGAATTGATTAAAATTATAAATTTTAAATTTGATGCATAATTTATTCTTATGAAAAAGATAATGCTGCTCTTTTCACTCATATTATTTCAACAAACTTTCGCCCAAACAATCATTCAGCGTGATCCTGAAATTGCACAAATGGTTGCAGGTGTTTCGGCAGATTCATTGCATGCATACATTCAGCAACTCGTTGATTTTGGAACGAGAAATACATTGAGTTCGCAAACAGATCCGAAGCGCGGCATTGGTGCAGCAAGAAACTGGGTATTAAAAAAATTCAATGAATTTGGCAAAGTATCGCAAGGCAGGTTGCATGCATATATAGATACAATTACAATTATGCCGGATGGAAAAAGAGTCGATGTACCGGTACTTTTGGGAAATGTTGTAGCCGTTATAAAAGGAACTGACACATCTGATAAAAGGATATTTATAATAAGCGGGCATTTGGATAATATGCGTACGGATGTAATGGACAGAACAGGCGATGCGCCCGGTGCAGATGATGATGCCAGCGGCGTTTCAGCGGTTTTGGAATGTGCAAGAAATATGAGTGCACATGCATTTCCTGCTACAATAATTTTTGTTGCAGTAAGTGGTGAAGAACAGGGATTACTGGGTTCCACATTCATGGCGGATAAAGCAAAAAAAGAAAACTGGCAAATAGAAGCTGTACTGAATAATGATATCATGGGCAGTATCAATAGCAACGAAACAAACATCACCAACAACACGCAGGTGCGTGTATTCAGTGAAGGTATTCCATCATTTGAAACGGAAAAAAATATTCGGTTTATTAAATATATGGGTCTTGAAAATGACAGTAAGTCCAGGCAACTGGCGCGTTATGTGAAAGAAACGGGTGAACGGTATGTAGATAATTTGAGCGTGGTGATGGTTTATCGTGCGGATCGTTTTCTGCGCGGCGGTGATCATTTACCTTATCTAAGAAATGGTTTTACTGCAGTGCGCATCACAGAAATGAATGAAAATTTTACCCACCAGCACCAGGATGTACGCCTGGAAAATGGTATTCAATATGGTGACCTTATCAGTAATATTAATTTTGAATATTTGCGGAAAAATACAGGAATGAATTTATCCGTGCTTGCAAATTTAGCCAAAGCACCTTCCGTTCCGCAAGATGTAACAATGGAAATTAAAAATTTATCCAACAGCACATTACTTTCCTGGAAGCCGCCTCTGAATGGAATTACAGCCGGTTATTATGTTTTGATTCGTGAAACGACGAGTGCTGTGTGGCAAAAGAAATTTTATACAAGAAATACAAGTATGGCATTGCCTTATTCAAAAGATAATTACTTTTTTGGCGTGCAATCTGTGAATGAAAATGGAAATGAAAGTTTGCCTGATATTCCTTTACCAGCAAAATAGAAAGATTAAAAAATCAATTTTTCATCTTTGTAAGTACGTAACCTTTATGCGCTGCAATAGAAGCGTTGTCAAATAATACTTTTGATTTTTAGCTTTATCTCCACCAGGTCTCCATCCCGCATCACCACTACAATCAGCTTCGTGCGTGCTGATTGGAGCATTGTTTTGAATGCCAGGATATTGTTGGAAAAATTACTGCCAATTCCCAGTATCACATCACCAATTTTAAACCCTGCTTTTTCTCCCGGCGAGCCTTTCATAATATCCGTAATTGTAACGGCACCATTGATCAGATAAATACCGAGCCCGGTATAAGAATAATCAAATGAATCCTGGTAATTTTTATTGGGTTTGATATATATTTCCTGCCTGGGATAATTCAAAATAATATTGAAGCGGCGTAAAATATCATTGCCAATGAGGCCACCTGTTTCGGGATATTCGGTTACTTTATAGGTATCATCAAAAACATACACCGGGACATCTCTAAAACGGTAAGGGCCCACACGCACTTCTTTAATATACGTAAGCGACATCGCTTTTTTTCCCCCCAATCCTTCTGCCTGTGTGGGAAATAATTTTCTTCTTTTTTTAAATAATACGCTGTCTTTTACAAGGTCTGAACTTAACAACATACATAAACCTGCGCCGGTATCGAAATAATATTTTGTAAGAATGCGGTTATTATCGCGGATGTTTACATCCAATTTTGACAGCGTGGTAAATTGTGGCTTCAACACATAGCCGCCTTTGGGATAATCTATTGCGCCGGGTGTATAAATATCCATTTGATGTTTATCATAATTCACCATCACGATATAACGGCGCAAAAAACTAAAACCGATAATTCCATCAATCCGAATACCATACGATGCAGTGAGGATATCATAATTATTGATATGAAAATCTAAATTTTCTACATCAAGCCCGGGAAAATGCAGCGTGTGTTTATAGGCAAAATCCACATTGATATTGCCTGCAATTCCTTTCACAATTTTATCACTTTTTACTCGCGGAATTTTCAAAAAATCTGTCGTTGCTGAATCAAGGGAAATACCGCCACTGCCGGTATCAAAAACAAAATGCAAGGTGTCTTCCTTATCATCAAATTTGGCATTTAAAATAATAATACCACCGGTAAGCATTTTAAATGGAATGGTGGTGATATATTTTGCCTGGGGTGCTACAAATTCTTCCTGTGCAGAAAGAATTTTTGGTAGAAAAATACCGCACAAAACCGCCATGCAGGTTATTCTAAAGCAGTAAGATTTTAAAATATGTCGATCCATTTTGCGATTTTCATTGCACAATAATTTTCGAAAATTACAAGATTGTATTTGAAATAACAAACCACTTGTCCGTTTAAATAACTTTTTACATAGTATTCATATGACAGCAAATTGTAATTTTGCAGGGAAAAAAATATTTTTCTGAATATGGATATTTCATCTTTATATAAAAAAGCACTGAATTTTGAATTTTTAAGTGTGGAAGAAGGCGTTTATCTTTTTGAACATGCGCCACTTTCCGAACTCATGAACATTGCAGACCTGCTTCGCCAAAAGCAAGTCCCGCATGGAAAAGTGACCTGGCAAATAGACCGCAATGTAAATACCACGAATGTGTGTATTGCCAATTGCAAGTTTTGTAATTTTTACCGCATTCCCGGTCACGCCGATGCATATATTACAGAGATGCCCGTTTACCGGAAAAAAATTGAAGAAACTTTTCGCTATGGAGGCGACCAGTTATTATTGCAGGGCGGCCATCACCCAAAACTTGGATTAGATTTTTATACAAAAACTTTCCGGCAAATAAAACAGGAATATCCTGCTTTGAAATTACATGCACTCGGGCCACCCGAAGTGGCGCATATATGCAAGCTGGAAAAAATGAGTCATCATGATGCATTAGTTGCACTGAAAGATGCCGGCCTGGATTCGTTGCCCGGTGCCGGTGCGGAAATATTAATTGACCGCGTGCGCCGTTTGATCAGCAAAGGAAAATGTGGTGCGGATGAATGGCTCGACATTATGCATGAAGCGCATCTTTTAAATATTACCACCAGCGCTACCATGATGTTTGGGCATGTGGAAACTATAGAAGAACGTTTTATACATCTTGAAAGAATTCGGGAAGTGCAATCGCGCAAACCTGAAAATGCGAATGGATTTCTTGCATTCATTCCCTGGACTTTCCAGGATGTGGATACTTTACTCGCGCGCATTCGGGGTGTTCATAATTTAGTGACGGCGGAAGAATATATTCGCATGATCGCCATGAGCCGTATCATGCTGCCGAATATTAAAAACATACAGGCAAGCTGGCTGACCGTTGGAAAAGACACGGCGCAAATTTGTTTGCATGCGGGAGCGAATGATTTTGGAAGTATTATGATCGAAGAAAATGTGGTGAGTGCTGCTGGTGCACCGCATCGTTTTACATACAAAACCATCCAGGAATCCATACGTGATGCGGGTTTTGAGCCACAGCTAAGAAATCAGCAATACGGCTGGCGCGAGATTCCGGAAGAAATTGAAGAACAGGTGGTGAATTATTAATGTAAAAAATTGCTTCCCTAATAGCGTTGCGATTTTATTTTTAATCCTGCTTCACTATCATTGATCAAATCATTTAGACGCTTAATACGTGTGGCTTCCTGTTTTGCACTCATTACCCAATTTGTAACAATTTTTTGATACGTCGGTGGCATTGATTTAATAAATGCCCAGGCTTTTTTATTGGCTTTCAATTTTTTTTCAAAATCTTTCGAAAGTGCTACAGGCGCTTTTTCATAGGCATAAATTCCTGATTTATCATCCTTTCTTTTTTCAAAACTTTCAATGCCTTTTGGATGCATTAATCCTTGATTTTTCAACACTTCCATTTTTTTAATATTCACTGAACTCCATATACTGCCCGGCTTGCGTGGCGTAAAACGGATACTATAACTTTCCTCGTCAATAGATTTTCTGATGCCATCTATCCAGCCAAAACACAGAGCCTGGTCCACTGACTCACTCCATGTAATACTTTTTTTACCGCTGCTTATTTTGTAAAAACCAACAACTAGTTCCGTTTTGATTGTATGATTTTTTTGCAACCATTTTCTGAAATCTGCTGGTGTTGCAAAAAATGATGGTGCCATATTAGAATTCATTTTAAATAAATTTAAAAAATTAAATTGATAATTTTACTACAATTTCAAATTAAATTTTTATCAAAAGGAGCAGCATGAAATTTGTAAGAAATCATTGGTATGATGCAGGTGCAATTTTATTGATTGCTCTTTTTATTTATATTTCTTTAGAACATAACCACCTTACTAATTATCAGTTACTGATGTGGTGCAGTTTAGCTTCGCTCTTTCTGCATCAACTGGAAGAGTATAGAATTGCTGGAACTTTTCCCGGCATGATCAATAGCGTAGTTTTTAAAAGCCCGCAACCAAACAGGTATCCGCTAAATACTAATACTTCCTTTTTAATAAATGTATTTGAAGGCTGGTTGCTTTATTTTCTTGCAGCTTATTTCGCCGAGAATGCAGTTTGGCTGGGTATTACAGCCCTTATGATTTCTTTAGGCAATATTATTGCGCATAGTTTTTTGTTCAATATTAAAGGAAAAACTTTTTATAATGCAGGGCTGTTGACATGCTGGTTATTTTTTGCACCATGCATTTATTTCTTTTTCAGGATCACTAACGCTACTGATATAATAACAGCAAAAGATTATTTAATTGGAATTCCATTAGGGATTATTTTAAATGTCTACGGGGTATTTAAAATGATTAGCTGGCTGGCAAATAAAAACACGATCTATATTTTTCCAGAAAGAAATTTATTACTGAAAGACCGTCTAAAATAAATCATTAACCTATAAAAAAAAGTATTCAGTAAATTCGGGAATCATCACATAACAAAATAAATTTTTTACAATGCAATTACTGGTTTCACAAATACAGGAACTACATAAAATAAGCAGTCAATTGGAAATTTCTCTTCCTGAAAGAAATACAATGATTGCAGAAACAGAAACATTTGTAAATGAATTTTATTCCGGCCTGGACACAGAAAAAGCTTTTGTAGAAGAAACGCAAAAAAGCAATGCCTTAGTAATTAATAATAAAAAAAGAACTTTACAGGAACTACTTGATTTGTATAAAAAAAATGTTGCACAAAAAGGCATCAACGCCGCTTCCGGCAAGCATTTGGGCTATATTCCCGGCGGCGGAATTTTTGCCTCAGCGATCGCGGATTTTATAGCAGCAGTTACGAATCCCTATGCAAGTGTTTATTATGCTTCACCCGGTGCGGCAACCATTGAGAATGAAGTGATCAGCTGGCTGAAAAAAGTTTTTTCATTTCCCGAATCAGCTGTGGGCAACCTGGCTTCCGGCGGTTCTGTTTCTACAATCATTGCCTTCACAGCTGCAAGGGACAAGCATCAAATAAAAAATGAACAGGTAAAAAAAAGTGTTGTTTATTTAAGCGAACAGGTGCATCATGCTGCACAAAAAGCGTTGCGCATTATTGGACTGGAAGATGTTATCATTCGCTATATTCCATTAGATGAAAATCATAAAATTAAAACGAAAGATTTAGAAGAAAAAATTACAGAAGATAAATCACAAGGCCTTAAACCATTTCTTATTATTGGCACAGCAGGTACTACAGATACCGGCGCAGTAGATCCGCTGGACGATATCGCAAAAATTGCTGCAAAAAATAATTTATGGTTTCATGTAGATGCTGCGTATGGCGGTTTCTTTATTATGACTTCAAAAAAAGAAATTTTCAAAGGCATTGAAAAAGCAGATTCCATTATTGCAGATCCGCATAAAAGTATGTTTTTACCGTATGGAATTGGCGCAGTTTTGATAAAAGATAAACAAGCCGTATTGCATTCAAACCAGTATGCCGCAAATTATATGCAGGATGCGGAAGATGAAGATTTGTGTGAGAGCCCGGCAAATGTTTCACCCGAATTAACCAAGCATTTTCGCGGCTTAAGATTATGGCTGCCTTTACAGCTTCATGGTATTGGGCCATTCATTGCCTGCCTGGAAGAAAAATTATTATTGGCAAAATATTTCCGGGAAAAAATAATGGAGTATGGATTTAAAACAGGCCCGGAACCTGATTTGTCAGTAAGTTATTTCTGGTATCCGTTTGAAGAAAACTGTAATGAAAAAAATAAATTACTCATGGAAGAAATACATAATGATGGCGATGTTTTCTTAAGCTCATCTGTCATCAATAATCGTTTTGTAATCAGGATCGCCATTTTATCTTTCCGGACAAAAATAGAAACCATCGATAAAACAATTGAGATGATACAAAGATGTTTGAAAAAAATAAATTGATTTTTGATTTTCCTTTTTCAATTATTTTATTTCTTCAAAAGGAATTTCTTCCACTTCATTTTGCTGCATTTTTTTAATAGGAACCGCGCATTGCCCGGCACCGCAACAACCGGTATTCGTTAGAGCAGTAATTAAAAAGAATGCACCGGCAAGACCCATAAAAGTATCATGCATTTGAAAAAACTGAATGATAAAAAACGCGCCGAAAACCAGTCGCAACCAGCGCATAAAATTCCATCCTGTAAATAATCTTTGTTTAAATGTTTCCATAATATTAGCTTTTAGACCTTATAGGTTTTAAAAAACTATAAGGTTATAATTAAATTTTATTTTGCAAACTCATCCAGCCTCCCCCATTAAAAACAGCTTTATAACCATGCGATTCTAAAATACCTTTTGCAGATCCACTGCGCATTCCGGAGGCACAACAGCAAATGATGCATTTATTTTTATCTTTCAGTTTGGATAAATTATTAGTCAATTGGTCCACCGGAATATTGATGGAATTCTTAATATGGCCACCAGCAAATTCGCCTTTACTGCGAACGTCCAATATAATTGCGCCCTGGCGGATCAATTCACTATAATCAGTTTTTGGACCCATGCCCAATAAATTCTTTATTGTTTGTATCATTCGTAATTTTTTTAGTTTCTTTTTTAAATAAATTGAAAAATAATCCGCCCATCATTGCGCCATACAAAGTGCTGTTGATGGGTTTGGAAGTAATGAGGCATGTGCCTGAATTACAACCTACAAAATAATAATATAAATAACCTCCCGCAGCTCCAGCTATGATCCCGGTAATTGTAAGCCAATATTTATATAAAAACATTTTCATTTCCGCGTATTTCAATTTGCTAGTTCACAGCTGTTTCCAATTCTTCTTTATTGGTAAATATTTTGCGGCCATTATAATTCACTTCCCAGGTTACCGACAAAGCTTTTTTTAGCATACTGCTTACACCACAATATTTTTCCTGCGAATCATTCACTGCATTTAGCGCAGCATCTTTATTTTCTTCCCTTCCTTTAAAATCATAAATCATATGAATAGAAATATATTGAATGGGCGCAGTTTTGCTGATCTCACCAATAACTTTCATATCAAAATCATCCGGATTTTTATTGGCCTTTCTTAATATCGCTGCGATATCCATTCCTGTACATCCTGCAAGCGCCGTTAATATAAAGGGTTTGGGTATTGGGCCATTATCTTCACCGCCTGCTCTTTCAGGCGCATCCATAACAATTGTATGCCCGTTTACTAAAGCATTGAATTGCATTTTTCCCATCCATTGAACATCAATTTCGTGTGCCATTTTAAATTTATTTTTCTGGTGATTGATTTGCTTTTTTCCTGGTAGAAATTCCAAACGGATAATACATCGGGCAAAAACTAATAAAGCTGGTAATAATAAAAATACCCGCAATAATTAAAAGGATAATTGCTACTGTGCCCGAGATTACATGTGTAAAATATAATATCGCGATAACCACCGCTGCTGCGATTCTTACAGATTTGTCTATCACACCCATATTTGCTTTCATTGTTTATTTTTTGAAATGAATAAGAATTATAAATTATCAATTACGCGGCTCAGTTTTTCTCTTACCTGCATTGCCACGTTGTCAAGTGCATCATTGTTTATTGCCATCATAGAAGCAACCGGATCTACTGCGGAGACTTTTACCTGGCCATTTTTTTCTTCCTGTACAATTACATTACAGGGAAGCATCGTACCAATTGTATCTTCTGCTAACAACGCCTCGTGTGCGAACTTCGGATTACATGCTCCAAGGATTTTATATTTTCTGAAATCCACATCCAGTTTCTTCTTGAATGTATCCTGTACATCAATTTGCGTAAGTACACCAAAACCTTGTTTTTTTAATTCATCAGTGACTTTTTCAATTGCTGTATCAAAATCTTCATTCAATGTTTTCGAAAAATGGTAACTCATAATTTTATTATTTGAAGTGTAACTGAAAATAATATAGCAAAGTTGCTACAATTAAATTTCCGGCTCGGTTACATTTGTTACATACAGAAGGATTTAAAGAATCAATTTTACTTGATTGATTATAATGATTCGCAACAAACATATTGAATATCCAGGTTATGCTAAATGATATGGAACATATCATTGAATGATATTCATCAGGTAATCAAAACCTGGCGAACATGTAAACACTCAATTGCTTCTGGGTAAATTAGTAGTTTCTTTTGGAGAAATATATTTATAAGAAACGAAAGCAAAGCCTACATTTAAAAGCGTTCTGAAAATCATTGCGCCAATAGTTTTGTGCTCATAAATACCTCCTGAATATATATAAATGCCCAGGCAGATAAATGCAACAATGAGTATACCTGCAGCAATATTCAGGATCATTGTAGTCCATTTTTTTTTCGTGAAAAAACCATAAGCCGCGATAAGGTAAATAAAAGCGCATATAAAATTTGCTACCACTATAAACAATACATAATTGCCTTCTTGCGCTCTTATTCCAAACAAATCAAAAATCACTGAGGTGGTCATAAAGAGTGAAACGATGCCCAGAAAAGCGATGACAGAACCGGAAATTTTTAAAATTATTGTTGATCTCATTTCGAGTTATTTATAGTAATAGGTTCAGTAGATTTTAATTTCTATGAAAAAAGAATTTCATCTAAAAATACTAAATAATCTGCCAACATTTACCTATAAAAAAATCTATGAAACAAGCGCGCGAGACTTATAGATTCTCTTTATCCACTTAAATATTTCAAACCAAATCACAGAAATAAATGCAGTTAAAACTGTCATTCCAACCTGCATGCTATCCAATGCATAAATTTTAAAAAATGCAGCTACTGCAGGAACATATAGTATGATAGCCAGTAAAATAAGTGTGACAAAAATCACCATTCTTAGTAATGTATTCTTGTATTTTATGGTGGTAAAAATGGAAAAAGTAAAGGATCGGTTCACAAGCGTTAAAAAAATATTCGCAAAAATCAACGTTGTAAAAACCATTGAACGGGTCATGTTTTCTGTAAAACTATAATGTACTGAAAATTGGTAAATAAACAATGTGCCTGCAGTGATTGCCAACCCCTGGAAAATGCTGGTGAGTAATTCTTTAAAATTGAAAAATGTGTTCGTAATTTTTCGCGGCGGGTACAGCATGGTATTCGTTTCCGGCGGTTCATTTTCATACACAATAGAACATGTTGGACCCATAATTAATTCTAAAAATATAACATGTACCGGTGTAAAAATTGCCGGGTAAATCCAGCCGAAGATTAATGGAATTGCTACAGTTAATATGATAGGTATATGAATAGAAATAATATATTGTATCGCTTTTTTCAGGTTGGCATAAATCTTTCTTCCCATAGCGACAGCATCGACCATTTTTCCAAAATCATCATCGGTCAAAATGATGGAAGCAGCTTCTTTCGCAATCGCTGATCCTCTTTTTCCCATTGCAATTCCAATATGTGCCGCTTTGATCGCAGGCCCGTCATTCACACCATCACCGCACATACCCACAATTTCTCCCTGACTTTTCAGGCTTTGAACGATCCTTAATTTTACTTCGGGAAACATGCGTGTAAAAATAGAATTATGCATTACTGCTTTATCAAATGCAACAGGTTCGAGCACCGATAAAGCAGAACCGTCTAATCCGTTTTCCCAACCCCTGAAATCAGCTTGCTGTGCAATGGCTGTTGTCGTAATAAGGTTATCACCGGTAATTATTTTTATCTGTATGCCTGCTTTATATAAATGTTCAAATACGTCTTTAATATTTTTTTTCGGTGGATCATAAAAACCGATTAATCCTAAAAAAGTATTTTTAAATTCCTGCTGTGATTTTGGAAATTCATTTCCTTCAAATTCAATTTTGCCCACACCTAATACGCGCAAACCCGCTTTGGCAAAGGCTTTTAACCGGCCATTCACTTTTTCTTTTTGAGCATCATTTAAAGTAGAAGATGCCAGGATCGCTTCCGGTGCGCCTTTTACAGCGATAATTCGTTCGCCATTTTTATTGGCAAAAATATGCGTCATCATAGGCGGTTTCCCATCCAGCGGATATTCATGGATCATACTAAATTCACCACGGCGATCTACTGAAATATTTTCTGCATACGTTTTATGAATAGCAATTTCCATGGTGTTAAAAGGAACAATTTCGCTGGCCCACATTGCAGTGCTTAAAAGATTTTGTGTACTTGCATTTTTCCAATCATCTTTCGAGAAAGTTGTATCAGCAACAAAATCATATAACTGGAAAATCTCCATTTTGTTTTCTGTAATTGTACCTGTTTTATCAGTACATAAAACGGTTGCTGCACCTAATGCTTCAACGATAGAAGTGTTTTTTACAATCACACCAGACTTCATTAATCGCCATGCACCAAGCGCCATAAAAGTTGCGAGTGCTACCGGAATTTCTTCCGGCAAAACAGACATAGCAATCGTTAACCCTTTCAACAGGCTATCCAGAATATTTCCCGATTGAAAATAATTGATACCCCAAATAATAAGGAAGATAGCTGCACCCACTAATGTCATCCATTTTACGAAAGTGCCGATCTGTTTTTGCAAAGGTGATTTTTCAATCTTTATGTCCCGCACAGATTTTCCCAATTCACCCAATTTGCTATACTCACCAATTGCACTTACTTCGAATACACATTGACCCGATTCAGCAAGCGTACCGCTATATACACGGTTATTTTTTTCATCCGGTATATCTTTAGTAACTGAGAAAGATTCACCGGTGAGAATAGATTCATTCACAGAAAAATCATTGAGTTGTCGTACGATTCCATCAGCAGGAATTAGTTCTCCTTCCGAAACCACTACAAAATCTCCCACAGCAATTTCAGCGGCCAATAAAAATTTGAGTTCGTTATTCCTGATGACTGTTGCGTGTGATTGCGTAAATTCTTTTAAAGCATCCAGTGCATGGCTGCTCCTGTTGTCCTGGTAAACTGAAATTGCCGATACCAGAATTATAGCACCACTCATAAACCAGGCATCAGAAAATTCACCCAAAATAAAATAAATGGATGCAGCAGCTACGAGTAGTATAAACATTGGTTCTGTGACAGAAGCTTTCAATGCATGCCAGAAAGGCCACACAGATTTTGAGACCATGATATTTTTTCCATACTTTTTACGTGAAGCAATTACTTCACTGTCTGTAAGGCCAGTGAATGGAAAAGGATTGCTGGAAGGCATTAAACTAAAATTAGATAATAGTTGGCAAAATAAAATTTTAATTCAATTATTTCAAAACAATACTATAGTTATAAGCTAAATTGATTCTGTAGGCTTCCGGGCATTCATCGGTTATTTTAAAATTATCCTTCCTCTTGATTTATTTTTAAAATTAAAGGAAAAAATACAATACGTTAATATTCCAATTATTGCAGAATTATTTGATTGGCAAAGAATACCTGAGAATTTTAAAAAATATAAAAAAGCAACATGAAGCATTGTTCAGTAATATCATCTCAAGAGTAATTGAACCACCGCAGGCATATAATAAATCTTTTGAAGATTTAGGAAATAAATAATTTACCAAAAAGAAAGCTAGCTAAGAAAAAATATAAATGCATTAATCCGGAATATGAATAATTTTCTTTGTTGGAATAAATAGTTTATTCTGTGCTTTTTAACTTCTTGGATAATTCCTGATCAGCTCAAACCTGTATCCCTTCGCCTTTAAACCATTTACCAGCTCCACCAGTTTTGCTTTGTTTTCTTTTTTTGCAAACATCTGATCATGACTTAATAAAACAAGTTTGTGCCGTGTAAAACATTGCGTGGAATCTTCCACGGCATTCGTAATCATGCGCAGGAGTTGCGCAACTGATTGAATAGGTTCTCCATTATCATAATGCTGCCATTCGATATCCCAGCCAAAAAGTGAATAGCCATTTTCTTTCAACAAATCCGCGGCTTGCTGAGAACTGGCTGCCGGATCATTTTTTTTGCGCTCGCCAACACGCCAGGTATTTCTTCCGGGTAATCGTGCATCTTTATTTTGGAAATGTAATAAGGCTGCGCTTTTATTAAAATCTTCGAGTACACCTTCCGGGTTTTGATAAAATAAACGATAATGATTATTGGCATGCGAATAACTATGACTGGACACTTGCAACAAATTATCATTATACGCCATTAAAAAACTATTCTGCATTTCTTTATCGGCCTGTGTATGTTTGCCCACCATAAACATCGTTGCCGGCACAGCCAATTGATTCATTACATCCACTACATTTTCTGTGCCGATCAATGGCCCGTCATCAAATGTGAGGAAAATAACTTTAGCGGAGTCTGGCAATTGTGGTTTTGATGCAACTGTATCCACTTGTTGCAAAATGGTATCCGTTTTCGCAGTTGCAATTGTATCTGTATGCGGAACAACAGGCACATCATTGCTGCAGGAAAGCATACAGGCATTTAATAAAAACAAGAGCAGGTTTTTCATGATATAAAAATGAATCACAAACATAGAATAAATAATGTTTGCAAATGCTTAATTCATTGTATAAAAAAAGGAATTATTCCAGCGTTTTTTTACCTGAAATTTCCGCGGCTTCTGTAGCGAATAAATCAAAAACAATCACTTCATTTTTTCCTTTTTTAAGCCAGGGTGCGGGGCAATATAAACGTAGCTGTGGGCCTATATTCCAATACCTGCCAAGGTTGTGGCCATTTACCCATACAACACCTTTTTTAAAATGTTGCATATCAATATACGTATCACCCAAACTTTGCAATTCAAAACTGGCGTTGAAAAAAATTCCATTTCTGTATCCTTCCGGGTATGTTGGTTTCAATGAAGTCACAAATTTATCATCAAGCGGAATAGGAAAAATTTCCCAATCCATTAATGTCATTCCGTTTAAAGTAACTCTATCTGTAATGCCTTTTCGGTCGGTCATATCTGAGCCATAGTTAATACGTCCCATCGCTTCCACCAAAATTTCTAAAACAGGGTTTTTGACATCAGATTTCGGAATATTTATTTTCCATCTTCCGCCATCACGGTTGATGGTATCAATCAATTTTCCATTTAAATAAACAAAAGCAAGATCATGTGGTTCGCTAATTTCCAGTCTTCCACTTTTATGACCGATCAATGTTGTCTTATATAAAATCAACCCACTTTGCTGATTAAAATATTCCATGGGTTTTGGTTGTGGAGAATGGATCGCTTCAGGTAATGCTTTCCAAATGGTGGTAAATGGTTTTAGCGTAAATGCCGGAATTTCAATAGTCGGAATCGGCGCCGGAATCTCCGGTAATTTTTTTTCAGCATATTCACTGATCAAATTTCGCAGCATTAAATATTTTGCCGTTACGCCTCCCTGCTCATTGATCGGTGCATCATAATCATAACTGGTAATATCTGCCTGATATGTTTTTCCACCGCCATTTGCACCTGCCCAAAAACCAAAATTGGTGCCGCCATGGATCACATAAAAATTGAATGATTTTTTATTTTTTAATAAAAAAGTAATTTCTTGTTTAAGTTGATTCGTATCAGGCCTCGCCCATTGTTCTCCCCAATGAGTAAGCCAGCCGGGATAAGTTTCACTGCTGAACGACGGCACATTCGGATTAAATTTTTTCGCTTCATTAAAATCATTTTCATCACCGCCACTATCAAGCCCAATTGCAGCGCCTTCAACGCTTCCGGCTTCCAGCATATAAGGTGTTGCGCCATCGGCTGTATAAAAAGGCACATCAATTCCATTGGCGATCCAGGATTTTTTCAGTGTTTTCAAATAGGTTTTATCATTGCCATAACTACCATATTCATTCTCTATTTGCACCATTAAAATAGGGCCGCCATTCGTCACCAGGAAAGGTTTTATTTCTTTGGAAATATGCTGAACATATGTTTCCACTTGGCTCATATATCGCGGATCCATACAACGGATTTTTATATCAGGAATTTTTAATAGCCAGGATGGCAAGCCACCAAAATCCCACTCTGCGCATACATAAGGACCAGGCCTGAATAAAACCCACATATTTTCTTCCCGGCAAATTTTTATAAACTCCGCGATATTGTGATTGCCATTTTTGAAATCCCAAACACCCGGTGCAGTTTCCTGGTAATTCCAGAAAACATACATGGCAATTGTATTGCAGCCCATGGCTTTTGCCATTTGAATTCTTTGGCGCCAATATTCATACGGTATACGCGCCGGATGCATTTCTCCACTGATAATTTGAAAGGGTTTCCCATCCAGCAAAAAATCATTTGTTGATAAACTAAAACTATGTTTTTGCTGTGCCTGAATCAATGAACTTGAAAAAACCAGGAAAAGAAATATGGAAAATATTTTTACATGATGCATACGATTCATTTTATTAAAGATAACGATTCCTTTTTTTAAAAAAGTTTTAAAAAGATGGAATGAAAAGAACTTTTATTGCCGGTTTTATTTAGAAACACACATTTAATTTTTCCCGCTTCGATTCAGTACTTTTGCATTTTATTATTTCTAAAAGCCATACAATGAATTACCGCATAGAAAAAGATACCATGGGCGAAGTGAAAGTGCCCGCTGATGCCTATTTTGGCGCGCAAACGCAACGTAGCATTGATAATTTTAAAATAGCCCGCGATACGAATACGATGCCCATTGAGATCATCCGCGCATTTGCTTATCTCAAAAAAGCCGCGGCGATTACCAACTATGAAGCGGGCGTTTTAGCCAAAGAAAAATCGGATATAATCGGCCAGGTTTGTGATGAAATTTTAGCCGGCAAACTGGATAACGAATTTCCGCTCGTGGTTTGGCAAACAGGTTCCGGTACGCAAAGTAATATGAATGTAAATGAAGTGATCGCTTACCGCGCGCACACTTTGCTCGGCGGTGATCTGGGAGATAAAGAAAAAAAATTACATCCAAATGATGACGTGAATAAATCACAATCTTCCAATGATACTTTTCCAACAGCGATGCATATTGCCGCATATAAAGTGCTGGTGGAAAAAACTATTCCGGGTATTGAAAAACTACGCGATACACTGGCGGAAAAAAGTAAAAAATTCATGCATGTGGTTAAAATCGGCCGCACGCATTTTATGGATGCCACACCACTTACGCTCGGCCAGGAATTCAGTGGCTATGTGTCACAACTCGACCATGGAGTAAGAGCTATCAGAAATTCTTTGCAGCATTTAAGCGAACTCGCACTCGGCGGCACTGCCGTTGGTACAGGAATTAATACGCCCAAAGATTATGCGGTGAATGTGGCAAAAAATATTGCGATGCTTACTAAACTACCTTTCATTACTGCGGAAAATAAATTTGAATCACTCGCCGCGCATGATGCGATCGTGGAATCTCATGGCGCATTAAAAATGGTTGCTGTTAGCCTGATGAAAATTGCCAATGATATCCGCATGTTATCCTCCGGTCCGCGCAGTGGTATTGGAGAAATTTTTATCCCGGATAATGAACCTGGTTCTTCCATCATGCCCGGAAAAGTAAATCCCACACAATGTGAAGCGGTCACTATGATCTCAGCTCAGGTGATGGGAAATGATGTGGCAATAAGTATTGGCGGATCCAATGGTCATTTTGAACTGAATGTTTTTAAGCCTATGATGATCTATAACTTTTTGCATAGTGCCACACTTATCGGAGATGGCTGCGTTTCCTTCAATGATAAATGTGCCTCAGGTATTGAACCCATTGAAAAAAATATTCGCAAAAACCTGGAGAATAGCCTCATGCTTGTGACAGCATTGAACACAAAGATTGGGTATTATAAAGCCGCAGAAATTGCTCAAAAAGCCCATAAAGAAGGAACGACATTAAAAGAAATGGCCGTGAAATTGGGCTATGTAACACCGGAAGAATTCGATGAGTGGGTGGTGCCGGCAAATATGGTGGGTGATATTGAAAAGAAATAACGATTATATTGCAGCCCTTTATCTTACCATAAAAGCAATTTAATTTTTAATTATCCGTTATGGTAAAATGCAAATCTCCATTAATGAATCAATTATCTTTTATCAATAATATGAAACGCAAATTCCTTTATTTTTCTATTTTTAGTATGGCAATATTAATAGGCATGGTGGGTTGCCAGAAAGAATACAGCCTGGAAAATGGCATATTGAATTCCCCGGCAACCGGCAGCCTGACTGACTCGTTGGGCTTTTGCCTCGGTGATTCTGTACATGGCAGTTACTATAATGGCATAACGCCAGGTACTGATACCTGCTTTGTTGATATCAAGGTAAATGTAGTTACGCCCGGCACGTACAGTATCAAATCAAATTTGCAAAATGGATTCCTTTTTGCCGATTCAGGTTTCTTTAATTCAGCCGGTATTACTACAGTTAGATTGCGGCCATTAGGAACACCCATTATCCAGGTTACCACAGATTTTCTCGTAACATTTGATAGCACAACCTGCGGTTTTACCGTTTTTGTAGATGACAGTACAGGTCATAGTGTAAGTACAGGTGGTGATTTAAATTTAGCATTATCTGATTCTGCATGGACATTTATGCAGGGGGCATCTACTTTTGTAGGACCGGTGGATACTGCATTCTTACTCGATACGCTCACGCTGAAAGTTTTATCCATCAATGGTTCTACTGCTGCAACAGGAGATTCCACATTTAGTATCGGTATGTTCCTTCCGGTTGGGGCAATTACTCCTGGCGCATATCCTACTAGTACATCCGGTTATTTTTATTTAGTAGATAATGCAAATCCAACGATTCCAATTTATTCTGCGGACCCAAGTACAATAGGCTTTATTGTAAATATTAATATTACTTCTTATGACGCTGTATTACATGTCGTCGCGGGCAATTTCTCGGGTACGGCAAGGGATGCCACCGGTAACTCGGCAACCATATCGGGCGGTAAGTTTACAGCCCTGGTTCAATAATCCGGCTATAAAAAATATTAAACGATGTCATCCGGCATCGTTTTTTTTGTTTTTAATATGTACTTTCAATCATGATCCTATTTTCTGAATATACTTCTCCCCGCCTGAGTTATATTATTGAAATCCTTTTTCCTGCTGGTACAATTTGTACAAATAACAAAGAAGATTTTATAAAATATACCGGGGAAAAAATCAATTATTCCAATGAAAAAATAAATGATCGGGAAATTTGGGTAAAGCCACATTTGCTTTTATTTGAAAAAAATATTTCGTCGCAACAAACTGAAATTTTTCACTGGCATGATCTTCCTGCATTTTTTAAAACCGGTGGTGCTATTCCATTTGATTTCCTGGCAGCATCTTTTTATTTGATCACACGGTATGAAGAATATCTTCCATTTCCTCCGGATGAATATGGGCGTTATCCGCATTCAGCAAGCATTACATTTAAAAATAATTTCCTGCAACTTCCCTTGATTGATCTTTGGCTCCATGAAATTTTTCCTCAAGAAAACAAACACTCATTTTCAATTATACCCACATTTGATATTGATATCGCTTATAAATATGCAGATAAGCCTGCAGTAAAAAAATTTGCTATTGCAATTAAAGAATTTATTACGGGAAATTGGCAATCCCTTTCCAGGCGTATGAATGTTAGAAATGGAAAAGCAAAAGACCCGTTTGACCAATTTGATTATATAGAAAATTTGACTCGTGATTTTTCATTACAACCCATTTATTTTTTCTTGCTTGCTGGTAAAAATAGTCGCTACGATAAAAATATTTCACCTCAAAAAGATGGAATGAAAAATTTGATGAAGCGTATTGCGGTTAAAAATAAAATGGGCATTCATCCCTCCTGGCAATCGGGTGACAATAAAAATTTATTAAAAGTAGAAATTGAAAAATTAGAAAAAGTCAACGGGAAAAAAGTCATAAGATCAAGGCAGCATTATATCCGCATGACCATGCCGCACACCTTTCGGAGATTAATTGAATATGGTATTACAGAAGATTATTCCATGGGATACGGAAGTATCAATGGTTTCCGGGCTTCCACTTCAAAATCTTTTTTTTGGTATGATTTGGAGAATGAAGAAAAAACAAATTTACAAATTTTTCCTTTTTGCTATATGGATGCGAACTCAATTTATGAACAAAAACAAAGTCCCGCAGAAACTGAAATTGAATTAGCATATTATAAAAATATCATCACAAAATCCCATGGACAATTGATTGGCATCTGGCACAATCATTTTCTTAGCGAAGAAAAGGAATGGTTGCCCTGGAGAAAAGTATTTGAAGATTTTATAGAAAGTTGCAGTTAATTCCAAATAAAAATATTTGTAAAAAATTTGAGCAAAATCATTTATTCATTTTTGGGCTAAAGCCAGTTTCTTATTTATTCCTCCAGCTAAAGCTGGAGGCAATTCATAAACTTAAAATAATTTGAAATAAATATTTGAAAATAGAAAATGTTCAATTCAAAACCACAATTCAAATTTTAAAAACATTCCATGAATTGCCACAGGCTTTAGCCTGTGGATTAAAAAGCTAATAATCATTCAGGACTTTAGCCCAAAAATTATATCGTTCTGGCAAATTGATAATTCAAAAAATGATAGAAATTAATCATTCAATAAATTGGTTCTATTTTTTATCATAGCTTTCTATCCTGCATAAATTTACAATCTTACCTTTGCAACTTCTTAAAATCAAATTATGATAAAAATAGCTGTAGCAAAAGGTGATGGTATCGGCCCTGAAATCATGAATGCTGTGTTGCATATTTTCAACAAAGCGGAAGTCCCGCTCGAATATGAAATAGTGGAAATGGGTAAATGGGTTTTTGATAAAGGTTTTAATAATGGCATGACACCGGCCGCGCAGGTTACGATTGAAGACCTGGGTATTTTATTTAAAGGCCCCATGGAAACGCCCAAAGGAAAAGGTGTAAAAAGTGTAAATGTTACCGCGCGTAAAACCTGGAATACATACGCAAATAAACGCGTGTTTCAAACACTCCACGGCGTGGATACTGTTTTCAGTAAAGCCGGAATTCCAATAGACATCACAGTTGTTCGCGAAAATATTGAAGATACGTATGGCGGTATTGAACACATGCTTACACATGATGTAGCCCTGAGCAGGAGATTTATCACGCGACCGGGGAGTTTGCAGGTGATCAAATATGCTTTTGAAATGGCGCGGAAAAAAGCCGCGAAACGCATTACCTGCGGGCATAAAGCCAATATCATGAAAATTACAGATGGGCTTTTCCTGGATATCTTTTATGAAGTGGCCAAAGAGTATCCCGATTTAAAATCAGATGATGTGATCGTGGATGACCTGTGTATGAAACTTGTAACACGCCCGGATATTTTTGATGTAGTCGTTCTTACCAATTTGCAGGGCGATATAGTTTCTGACCTTTGTGCCGGGCTTATTGGCGGACTTGGCTTTGCGCCTTCCGCAAATATTGGCGATCATATATGTATTTTCGAGGCAGTACATGGAACCGCGCCGGATATTACCGGGCAAAATAAAGCAAACCCGACTGCTTTATTGCTTAGTGGCATTACCATGCTGCAGCATCTGGGCTTAATGAAAGTTGCAGCAATGATTGAAAACGCGTTACTCTTCACTTTAGAAAGCGGGCAACATACAGGCGATTTTGGCAATAAAGAAATGCCGTCGCTAGGTACCAATGAATTTGCGGAAGCTATCATAGAAAATTTTAATAAAATACCGACACAGGGCGCAAAGCCATTATTGGAAGATCAGCCACCAACTCCAACGAGATTTAAACTGGAAAAAAATCCTATGCTTGAAAGTATTGAAATGGAGAACGAAGTGATCATTGGTGTGGATTTATTTATTGAAAGCAATGAACAGCCTTTTGCAATTGCTAAAAAATGCCTGAAACATGCGGGCGTAAAATTTTCGTTGGTGAGCATCAGCAATCGTGGCACACAGGTTTGGCCAACCGGTTCTGTATATACCAATTTAGTAAATCAATATAATGTGCGTTTTGAAAGCTTAGATGGAGAACCTTTAAATCAACAGGATATTATTGGCCTCTATGTAAGCCTTAGTGGGAATTTTAAAATCTGCTCCAGTGAATTATTAAATATGTGGGGAAATAAAAAAGCCTACAGCATGGCCCAGGGTCAATAATTTTAGTAGGAATTATTTTTAAAAAAATATTTTTTAAAAAAAAGTGACCACTTTTTTGGCGGTTTATAAAATCCTTCTATATTTACAATTCCTATTGACTTAATAGGAATTAAAATTTTCAAAGAATTTCACATGGCAGCCACAAAAAGTAAAGAAAATAATTTGCGCGTTATTATCAAAGCTACGACCTGGAGAATAATCGGTACTGGAGATACAATTTTACTTTCCTGGTTGTTCACAGGACAAATCGCCTCTGCTTTGAAAATTGGCTTTACAGAAGTTTTTACAAAGATCTTTTTGTTTTACCTGCACGAAAAATTATTATGGAGCCGGTTGAAATTTGGCCAAACCTGGTCTGCCGATGGCGTTTTAATTGCAGAAAAAAGTTACAGGAGCCTCATCAAAGGCATTAGCTGGCGCTTTTTTGGAACGCTGGATACCATTATCATTGCTATGTTCTGGACGGGAGATCTTGCAAAAGCTTTTGCAATCGGCGGCACTGAAATTATCACGAAAGTGTTATTGTATTGGATACATGAGCGTTTATGGTTGAAGGTTAAATGGCAGAATCCATTGAATAACAAAACTGAAATTACACAACCTCAAATTGATACTTCAAACATCCATTTGGTTAATCCATCTGTAGAAAAAACACAGGCAGTTGAAGCTTAATACATAGTTTTTTATAGTTTAACTGCCTTATTTTTTGCACCAGCTTTATATCCCGAAATAGCAAAATATAAAATAAATAAATAGCAGGGAACCATGATCCAGAATGCCTGCTGATAGCCGGAATGCGCACCAATATTTGCCCAAAGCTTTGGTAAAATAGCGCCGCCTGCAATACCCACGATTAATAAAGCCGAACCTGTTTTAGTGAACCTTCCAAGTCCATGAATCGCTAATGGCCAAATAGCAGGCCATACCAAAGCGTTGGCTAATCCAAGTAATGCAATAAATAAAATAGAATAATAACCCGAAGTAAAAATCGCCGCAACAGTAAATAAAATACCCAGTATCGCCGAGCCTTTTAATGCAGTGGTCTGACTCATATATTTTGGAATAGAAACGATACCAATTAAATATCCCACCAGCATTCCCAACATGGTATACGTAGTAAAATGTTTCGCAATATCTAAAGGAATTCCAATGGATTTTCCATATACCTGGATAATATCACCGGCCATTACTTCTACACCTACATATAAAAACAATGCTATAAAACCCATCCATAAATAAGGAAAACTAAATATTGTTTTACCGTCAGGTGCAGCGCCATTTGCCAAATCATCTTCTCCTTCTGCTTTCACTTCCGGCAGGCTGGAAAATTTTATAAAAATTGCCAGCGCACCAAGTACACAAGCAATAATAATGTACGGAACAATCACGCGGGATGCAAGCATATCAAGTTCTGCAGCTTTTTGAACGGCATCCATTGTTTTAATATTTTCAACTAATTTATCCGCATCTTTTAGCATGATCGCACCCATAATTAATGGAGCAAGCGCGCCGGCCAGTTTATTGCAAATACCCATTACACTAATGCGTTTTGCAGCGCTTTCAATTGGCCCGAGAATAGTGATATATGGATTAGATGCGGTTTGTAATAATGCCAAACCTGTTCCTATGACAAATAAACCCGTGAGAAATAAACCAAAAGTTCGGCTGTTCGCCGCAGGTATAAAAATCAAAGCGCCAATCGCCATAATAATCAATCCCAGCATCATTCCAGTTTTGAATCCTGTTTTTTTCAACACCCAGGATGACGGAAACGCCATAACTGCATAAGAAATATAAAAAGCAAATGTGACCAGAACAGCCTGTGCAGTTTCCAGTTCGCAGGCGATTTGCAGGTATGGAATTAGTGTACTGTTGAGCCAGGTGACAAAACCAAAAATGAAAAACAGAATGCCGATAATAATCACCGGCATGGTATAATTTTTTTTCTCTAATGAAGCGGCCTGGTTCATGGTATAGTTTTTTTATGCTGCGAAATTAAATTTCTAAAAATTGAAAGTAAAACTTATTCTGCCGAATCAAGAAATTTCATTTCCCGTTTTTAAGAGTGCCTCCGGTGTGTTTTTTGTAACAAAAGAAAAATAAATAATGCTTTGGTAAAATAATTGAATCATGAACACATTTTATATTTTATAAATACCTTTAAAAAAAAATTATGACCGCAATTCGTTTAGATAAAATAAGCACACGTGCTCCCAAAGGATTAAACAAAGACAAGACAAAGCAGAAAACCGAAAAATTACTTGCAGAATTGGATGAAATGCAAAACATGTTATATGCGGAATCAAAACACTCCGTGTTGATTGTATTGCAGGCGCTGGATGCCGGCGGAAAAGATGGTTTAGTTCGGAATGTTTTTGGAAAATTCAATCCACAGGGTGTACTGGTTGAATCATTTAAAATACCTACCGCAGAGGAACTTGCGCATGATTTTCTCTGGCGCATTCATAAACATACGCCTGCAAAAGGATACATCCAGGTTTTTAACCGCTCGTATTATGAAGATGTTTTAGTGACCCGTGTACACAAATTAATTGATGATGAAACAGCGATGGAAAGAATGCAGGCAATTAATAATTTTGAAAAATTGCTCACACAAAACAATACACACATTTTAAAATTTTATTTACACGTATCACCGGAAGAACAGGCTGTAAGACTAGAGGAACGCATCCATGACCCGCGTAAACAATGGAAGTATAATGAAAATGATCTTGTGGAAAGAAAATTGTGGAAAGAATATATGGCAGCATACCAGGATGTTTTTAAAAATTGTAATGATGTGCCCTGGACCGTCCTCCCTTCCGATCAAAACTGGTATAAAGAATTCCTGGCAGCAGATTTATTGCATAAACTTTTAAAGAGTTTGAATATGCAATATCCCGGAATAAAAAAGTAAATTTGCTCCTTTCTCATTTTTAATCAATAAATAAAAAAATCATGGGATTTGTAAAAGAGTTTAAACAGTTTGCCCTTAAAGGCAATGTAATGGATCTCGCAGTCGGTGTAATCATCGGTGCGGCTTTTGGAAAAATAATAGATTCAGTCGTGAATGACCTTATCATGCCTGTTGTGGCAGCGATTATCGGGCAACCCGACTTTAGTAATCTATATTTAGTGCTTAAAGGAGATGTCCCGGGTGGCTTGCCACTCGTGGAAGCCAGGAAAGTCGCGGGTGCGGCAATCTTTGCATATGGGAATTTCATTACAGTTATGATCAACTTTTTATTACTTGCATTTGTAATTTTCTTAATGATTAAAGGCATGAATAATCTTAAGAAAAAAGAAGAAGCTCTGCCTGCTGCTCCATCATCAACTGACCAATTGCTTATGGAGATCAGGGATCAACTAAAAAAATAAGCACATCTTATACATACTATTTTGCCGCAGCAATCTTGCCTGCGGCAAAATAGTATATTTGCCTAAATCTTTCCCGTGGATCAAACTGGTTATCAAATAAAACTCGATCAATTCGAAGGTCCATTCGACCTTTTATTATTTTTTATTGAGCGGGACGAACTCGATATTTATAATATCAACATCACAAAAATCATCAATGATTTCCTGGACTATATTCATGACCAGGAAAAATTAAATATTGATTTGAGCAGTGAATTTATTCTTTTTATTTCCACACTCATGCGCATCAAAGCAAAGATGCTCATTCCAAGAAAAGAACTTGATGCGGCCGGAAATGAAATAGATCCGCGCCAGGAATTGGTGGATAAAATTCTTGAATATCGTCGATTTAAAGAAGCCGCTGTTAGCATGGCTAAGCTCGAAACTGATCGCTTAAAAATGGCGAAGCGGGGTAATTTGCAAAAAGAATTGTACCTCATTGGTGAAGAATCTTCAGAAGGCACGGAGATCCAAAATGTCACGCTGTATAAATTAATGAAAGCTTTTGATAAAGTGATGTTGCGGATGCAGGATCGTATCAACAAACCTGTGCATACTGTTGTTGCATATAATTATACGATGGAACAAAGTCGCGAAACAGTTGCACAAATTGTTCGCTCGGAAAAAACTGTTGCTTTCGAAAAATTATTCGGCACTTGCGAAAATAAATTACACGCCATTTTTCTCTTTCTTTCCTTGCTTGAAATGGTGCAACAAAAAATGATGTTTTTACTCTTAGGCCAGGGAATGAATAATTTTATCGTGGAGTGGAATGATGCATTTACCGACGAAGAAATACGGGAAGAAAATATTTAAGTTCAAGTTTTACTACGAAGGAATAAAAACATCATCCCGAATTTTTAATATTTAAGATTGGTATTATGCAGTTACAACCTTGACTCCTTTATTTTTTACAACAACATCCAGGTCACTTTTTTTATCCAGCATTTCATGTACAGCTTGAGCAATTCCTTTAGCATCGTAGCCACATTCCCGGTATAATTCTTTTAATGTGCCATGTTCTATGATCTTGTCCGGAATTCCAAGCATTTTTACTTCTGCAGAATAATTATGTTCCGCCATAAATTCCAGGATTGCACTGCCAACACCGCCTTGCACGCAACCATCTTCCACCGTGATAATCCTTTGGAATTTTGCAAAAACTTCATGCAGCATTTTTTCATCCAGCGGTTTTGCAAAACGCAAATCATAATGCGCCGGATTGATTCCTTCTGATTTTAATTCACGAATGGCCGTTGTTACAAAATTACCCGGGTGGCCCAAAGAAAGTATAGCTATATTTTTTCCATCTTTTCTTTTGATTCCATCAGACAATTTCCTTCCTGTACCAATTTTTATTTCTTCAAAAGGTGTTTTCCATTCCGGCATCACACCCTCTCCTCTAGGATAACGAATGACAAAAGGATTTTTATTTGAATCCAGTTGCGCGGTATACATCAGGTTTCTCAATTCAGATTCATTCATAGGTGCACTGATCACCATATTCGGAATGCAGCGGAAATAGGCGATATCATAAGCTCCATGATGCGTTGGCCCATCTTCTCCAACAAGCCCGGCACGATCCAAACAAAATATCACCGGCAGTTTTTGAATAGCCACATCATGCACGGCCATATCGTACGCTCTTTGCATGAATGAAGAATAAATATTGCAAAAAACCTTCATGCCTTGTGTTGCTAATCCCGCACTTAAAGTGACCGCATGCTGCTCGCAAATACCTACATCCAATGCACGATGCGGCATTTTTTCCATCATGTATTTTAAGGAAGAACCACTCGGCATAGCCGGTGTGATGCCCATGATCCGCTCATCGGCTTCAGCAAGTTCTATCATTGTATGTCCAAAAACATCCTGGTATTTTGGTGGCTGCGGAATAGCATGTGTTTTTTTATAAATTTCTCCGGTTACTTTATCAAATAAGCCAGGCGCATGCCACTTGGTTTGGTCTTTCTCCGCAAGAGCATAGCCTTTTCCTTTTACAGTTATTATATGCAACAATTTTGGCCCTGGAATTTTCTTCAGGTCTTTCAAAGTATCTACCAGTTTGGTGATATTGTGCCCGTCAATGGGACCAAAATAGCGCAGCTTTAAGGCTTCAAACAAATTGCTGCTTTTGCTCACCATGCCTTTTGCACTCGCTTCAAATTTGCTGATCATTTCCCGGCTGAAATTTTTTCCGACAGGTAATTTTCCCAGCATTTTCCAAATATCATCACGCACTTTGTTATAAACCGGGGAAGTACTGATATCGGTTAAATATTCTTTTAAAGCGCCTACATTCGGATCAATGCTCATACAATTATCATTAAGAATAATGAGCAGGTCCGCATCGGCAACGCCGGCGTGGTTCATGGCTTCAAAAGCAATACCGGCAGTAAGTGCCCCATCCCCGATTACGGCGATGGATTTTCTTTTTTCATGTTTGATTTTTGCCGCAATAGCCATACCCAGCGCAGCTGAAATGGAGGTAGAAGAATGGCCTACGCCAAATGTGTCAAATTCGCTTTCACTCCTTTTGGGAAATCCACTAAGACCTTTATACTTCCGGTTGGTCTCGAAATTTTCCATTCGGCCGGTGAGAATTTTATGTCCATAAGCCTGGTGCCCAACATCCCAAACCAATTGGTCATAAGGTGTATTGTAAATATAATGCAGGGCAATGCTCAATTCAACTACACCAAGGCTGGCGCCAAAATGGCCACCATGCACACTTACCACATCAACAATATATTGTCTTAATTCATCGCACAATTTCGGAAGTTGTGCACGCGTGAGTTTTTTCAAATCCTGAGGGGAGTGAATTTTCTTCAGAAGTGGACCAGGTGTTATTTCCATCAGGAATAAATATATTTATGAATGTAAAATTACAGGTTTCAGCCCATGTTTACTTATAAAACGTATTTTTTTAAAGTGCGGTTCAAATTACCTAAAGAATTTTTCTACCTTATAGCTACTCATATTTACCATTAATCAATTGATAGCCGTAGTAACAATGAGCATTACATTAATTTTGCAAGAGATGAAAAGTAATAATACAAAATATCTTGTATGCCAATTTTCAGGCTGGCTTTTTTATGGCCTTTCCCTGGTTTTCTTTGCCTTTGTTTTTGACCATAAAATATCCGAATTATATACGCAACGGTTACTATTATCGATTGTTTTAGGGCTCGTATTTACACATTTATTACGCTTTGCACTTAAAAGGTTTCATCTTTTGCCACCTTTATCCGGCAATCAATGGATTACATTTTTCCTCACGGTTATCATTACCTGTGCAGCATATAGTTTTATAAACAGTAGCATGGTTGAATTATTGAAATGGTATGATCCCAAGATGAAGGCTTCCGTGGATCAGCGTTTTATTTTTAACCTTTTCAATGATTCGCCCATCATTTTCGTTTGGGTAAGTATTTATTATGTCTGGCATTATATTGAAGCAGAAAGACAAACAAAATTTGACCAGGTGCGTCTCGAAAGTATGGTGAAAGAATTACAACTTAAAACCATCAAATCGCATATCAACCCGCATTTTATTTTCAATGCGCTCAACAGTATTCGCGCTTTAGTGGATGAAAACCCGGAAAGAGCGAGGACTGCTATCACAGAACTGAGCAATATTTTGCGCAGCAGTATGAAAGCAGATTCCCTGGAAACAGTGTCCCTGGAAAGAGAATTACAAATTGTAAAAGATTATCTTGAACTGGAACATATACGATTTGAAGACCGGCTCAAAGTGGAATACCATATTGATGAAGAAACACTTGATCAGCCAGTTCCACCCATGATGCTGCAAACGCTTGTGGAGAACGCGATCAAACATGGTATTAGCCGTGAAGTGGAGGGCGGAAAAATAAAAGTTTTTTCCAATTTTAAAGATCATGCTTATGAAATGATCGTACAAAATACAGGCGAGTTTGATCCGGGAAACCAGGCTGAAGGTTTTGGAATTTCCAGTACACAAAACCGATTAAAACTGATCTATGGCAATAATGCCTCATTTGAAATTAAAAACATAGAACCCCATCTGGTAGAAGCAAGAATTCTTATTCCTTTTTCATCTTAACCCTTATAAACTTTTAGTATGCCTGTTAAAGCAATTATTATTGATGACGAAAGACTCGCGAGGTCAGAGCTTAAAAAATTACTCCAGGAATTTCCGGATATTGAAGTTATAGATGAAGCCTCCAATGCAGATGATGGCCTGGAGAAAATTGAATTACTGAATCCCGATCTTATTTTCCTGGATATTCAAATGCCCGGCAAAACAGGTTTTGACCTTCTACAGGAATTGGAAAAAGCACCGCGTGTAATATTCACAACAGCTTATGATGAATATGCATTAAAAGCCTTTGAAGTAAATGCGCTGGATTATTTATTAAAACCTATAGAACCGCGCCGGCTTACTGATGCCATTCAAAAATTGCACTTCGAGATCAGTAAAGAAAATGCCGGTTATGGTAGTGCAATGAATCGTGGACCGCTCACAGAAAATGACCAGGTTTTTGTAAAAGATGGCGAACGTTGCTGGTTTGTAAAACTCAATGAAATAAGGCTTTTTGAAAGTGTAGGCAATTATGCAAAAGTGTTTTTTGCAAATAATAAACCACTCATTTTAAAATCACTGAATGCCCTCGAAGAAAGGCTGGATGACCGTATATTTTTCCGCGCCAACCGCAAACATATTATCAATATGCGCCTGATCGAAAAAATAGAACCTTATTTTAATGGAGGTCTATTGGTGGAATTAAAAGGTGGTGAGAAAATTGAAGTCAGCCGCAGGCAAACAGTTCGTTTCAAAGAAATGATGAGTTTGTAATAAAATATTTTTTCAATAATTTTAAAAAAATACATGTTTAAAAAATCAGCTTTTTTTATAGGTGCTTTATTTGTTTACTTTTTAACGTATGCTCAGCAGATTGATAAAATCATTAATGTCTCTGAAGTCAGCAGGATTGAAAAAACACTTTCATCGGATGACATGAAAGGCCGCGCCATTTTTACAGAAGGCATTGATAAAGCAGCTGCATTTATCAGCAATGAATTTAAACAAACAGGCCTGCAAAAATTGCCAGGCCTTGATACATATTTGCAAAATTTTGTTTTATTAAAACCCGTTCAAACAAGCGCTTCTATTACATTGGACAATGAAAAAATAGATGCAAAAAATTTATTGGTGGTTACTCCAAAAAAAGAATTAAAAATCAATGAACATTCCGGCTATGAACAGGAGCAGGTAAAAACAATGGATGGATTTTTTAAAAATGCTTCCGCTGCAATCAAAGACGGAAAGAAAAAAATCTTTTGGATAGATACATCTATGGCAACTATTTTCCCACGATTAAATTTTTTCAAACGCAGCCTCGATCAAAGCGCAGGTGATGTGATTTTTATATTGACACCAACGATTCCAAAAAGTTTTTCAATTGAAGCAACACATACGTTTGAAGAGAAAAAATTAGCCAATGTTGTGGGTGAACTAAAAGGTAAAACCAAACCAAATGAGTTCGTTGTTTTTTCCGCGCATTATGATCATTTGGGAATAGGCAAACCTGTAAACGGGGATTCAATTTACAATGGTGCTAATGATGATGCTTCCGGTACCACGGCGGTTATACTACTGGCAAAATATTTTAAAGCATTGAATAATAATGACCGCACAATTATTTTTGTAGCATTCACGGGTGAAGAATCCGGTGGCTTTGGTTCTGGTTATTTTTCCAACCATATTCCACCAGCTAATGTGGTTGCAATGTTTAATATTGAAATGATAGGTACTGATAGTAAGTGGGGTTTAAATTCAGCATATATTACAGGTTATGAAAAAACGGACATGGGAAAAATTTTACAGAAAAACCTGGCAGGTTCTAACTTCAATTTTTACCCTGATCCTTATACAGAAGAAAATTTATTTTACAGGTCTGATAATGCAACCCTTGCCAGGCTTGGCGTTCCCGCGCATACTATTTCTACATCCAAGATGGATAGCGAACCGAATTATCATAAAGTAAGTGATGAAATCAGTACATTAAATATGGATAATATGGCCGCAATAATTAAATCTGTTGCTATTAGTGCCACATCCATCATAAAGGGCACAGATACACCGACACGCGTTCCCCCACTGTAGAGACACAATATATTGTGTCTCCAAAAACAGCAATATTTTGTGTCTCCAAAAACGGTAAAGACGCAATATGTTGCGTCTTTACAAAATCAAGATCAAATCATTTTCCAATATTCCATTTGCCGGGATTATTTTCAATGTATTTTGAAATGGCAAGAAATGATCGTTCATTTCGAATGATATGATCGTGATACCCACGTTGCCAACAAAACAAAATATTATGGGATTTGGCAAAATTTGTAACCCCAATTTTATACCCACGTAATATGGATGCCAGGTTATTTGATTGTGGACCAAATTTGTTTTTTTGAAATGGTAGAGACACAATATTTTGTTTTGGTAGAGACACAATATTTTGATGTTGTAGAGACACAATATTTTGATGTTGTAGAGACACAATATTTTGTGTCTCTACAACATCGTTAACCATCGGTTTATTAATCCGTATAATTCCATGTACATGATCCGGCATCACAACAAATTTTTCTAAAATAACAAAAGAAAAATGTTTAGGTATTTCCTGCCAGCAATCATTTGCAGCTTGACCAACATTTGTTAAATGCATTTCTTTATAAACAATTTTTCCAAAATAATGCACCCTGTTTTTGGTGTTGATCGTGATATAATATAATGCATTAGAACCGTAATCCCATCCAGGAAGCCTGGTGGTTTCAATCCTGTATTTTTGTTGATATTTGTCTTGTGTAGCCATGCCGTTGATGCAGGTTGGCTATAAGATACAATTGTTTCCGTAAACACACAATGTGTTGTTGTAGAGACACAACATTTTGTGTCTCTACAACAACATCACACCACCGCGATAGACACAGAATGTATCGCGTCGCTCAGTTCGCGAATCAACGTTACATCTTTTTCAATGGCATTGCCAACAACAAGAATATCTGCGCCGGCTTTGCAATTCAGGTAAGCTTTTTCCGGTGTAGTAATTCCTCCGCCAGTAATGAGTGGAACATCAATATGCGCAGCAACTTTCTGAATCATTTGTTCGGTTACAGGTGTTTTAGCGCCACTACCTGCATCCATAAAAATTAATTTTAATCCAAGTAATTCTCCCGCCATTGCAGTACACATGGCGATTTCATTTTTATCCGCAGGAATCGGTGCAGCATTAGAAATATAGGAAACCGTTGTGGGCGCTCCGCCATCTATCACCATATAACCGGTTGGAATAACTTCCAGTCCGCTATACTTTACGAGTGGCGCACTTATCACATGCTGTCCAATTAATAATTCAGGATTTCTTCCGGAGATCAAAGAAAGATATAATAATGCATCAGCGTATTTACTTACCTGTGAAGGTGCACCGGGGAATAATAAAACAGGAATATTGCAGGAAGATTTTATTTGGCTTATACATTCATCCACATTATTGGAAATGACCAGGCTGCCCCCAACAAAAAAATAATCCACTTTGGCGTCCATTGCCAACCGGATCAGTTGATCCGTTTTGGGTATGTCCACTTTATCAGGATCTATCAGAACAGAAAAAGATTTCCGGCCCAATTTTTTCCTTTCAGTGATTTGCTGATATAGCTTTTGCTTCATATTTTGGTTAAGGTGCTTATTACAAAAATGCAAAATATTTTTTGATTCAGGCGAATAATTTAAAATGCTCTTATAAAAGTGTATGATTTTATTACAAAAACTGGCTTCAAAAAGTTTTATTTTGAAAAAAATTAGCAAAGATTGACCATGCCAAATACGCCCATTAATATTTTTTTATCTTCTTCAAACGCTCATAAGCAAGCGGGATAAGAAATTTTTTTTAAAAACTTTTATTATCCACACTTTGTGTATATTTCTATCAGGGTTTTTTCAAAATAGAAAGATATTTTCGTCAACCGCTTAACAATTTGTTAACCAGGAAAACGATACCTTTTCATATTTTAAAATAATTGAGCATGGCTTCAAAACAAAACAAGAAAGGCCTGGAATTCCAGCGACAATTCACTTCAGAAGGAAAAACTGCTTTCGAACTTTTTGATTACGATTACCGCACCAGTATCATTCGCAACACGAATGGTGAAGTGGTTTTCGAAATGAACAATGTAGAAGTACCTTCCGGCTGGAGCCAGATCGCTACGGATATTCTCGCACAAAAATATTTTCGAAAAGCCGGTGTACCACAACCGGATGGTAGCCTCGGCCGCGAAACAACTATAAAACAAGTCGCACACCGAATGGCCAATTGCTGGCGTGTATGGGGGGAGCGTTATGGTTATTTTGCAACAAAAAAAGATGCACAGGTTTTTTATGATGAACTTGTTTTTAGCATACTCAATCAATCCTGCGTGCCCAACAGCCCTCAATGGTTTAATACAGGTCTGCATGAAAGTTATGGCATTACAGGCAGTCCGCAGGGACATTATTATGTAGATGCGAAAGATGGTGAATTAAAAAAATCTGCCAATGCATATGAACGTCCTCAACCACATGCCTGTTTTATTTTGAGTGTCAAAGATGACCTCGTTAATGAAGGTGGCATCATGGATCTCTGGACACGTGAAGCACGCATTTTTAAATATGGGTCAGGCGTCGGCACCAACTATTCACAAATTCGGGGTGAAGGTGAAAATCTCAGTGGTGGCGGCACTTCCAGCGGCTTAATGAGTTTCCTTAAAATCGGTGACCGTGCTGCTGGCGCTATTAAAAGCGGTGGCACTACGCGACGTGCTGCTAAAATGGTTTGTCTCGACCTGGATCATCCCGAGATCATGAAATTTATCAACTGGAAAGTAGAAGAAGAGAAAAAAGTAGCCGTTTTAATTGAAGGTGGTTATGATAATAGTTATGAAGGAGAAGCATACCTCACGGTATCCGGACAGAACTCCAATAATTCAGTCCGAATTCCGAATACATTTTTTAAAGCCTTAAAGGAAAACGGCGATTGGGAATTGAAAGCCCGTACCGATGGCCGCGTGATGAAAAAAATTCCGGCACGCGAAGTTTGGGATACTATTTCTTATGCAGCCTGGCGTTGTGCAGATCCCGGTTTGCAATATGATACAACAATTAATGAATGGCATACATGCCCCAAAGGTGGTTCCATCAATGCGTCTAACCCATGCAGTGAGTATATGTTTTTGGATAATACAGCCTGCAATCTTGCATCTGCGAACCTCATGAAATTTTTTGATAAGGATACCAATAAATTTGATGTGCAAGGTTTTGAATATATCTGCAGATTATGGACCACGGTGTTGGAAATTTCTGTTTTAATGGCACAATTCCCTTCCAAAGAAGTAGCACAATTATCTTATGATTACCGTACGTTAGGACTTGGCTTTGCCAACCTCGGAACTTTATTAATGGTAAGTGGCATTCCGTACGACAGCGAAAAAGCACGTGGAATTGCCGGTGCCATTACAGCAATCATGACCGGCACTGCCTATAAAACTTCCGCGGAAATGGCTGCCCATTTAGGCACTTTTTCAAAGTATGCAGAAAACAAGGAAGATATGTTGCGCGTGATGCGTAATCACCGTACTGCAGCGTATGATGCAGAAGATGCATATACAGGCCTTGAGATAAAACCCCTGGGAATTCAGGCTGCACATTGCCCCGATTATTTATTGAGCGCGGCTACAAAAGCCTGGGATGATGCGGTACAAATGGGTGAAAAATATGGCTACAGAAATGCGCAAACGACTGTGATCGCACCCACAGGTACAATTGGCCTGGTAATGGATTGCGATACGACCGGAGTTGAACCTGATTTTTCTTTGATAAAATATAAAAAACTCAGTGGAGGTGGTTATTTCAAGATCATCAATCAGTCAGTTCCTTATGCGTTAAAAAACCTGGGTTATACCGAAGATGAAAGATATTCGATCGAACAATATGCGGTCGGTTCCGGAAATTTTGAAGCGTCTCCATATATTAATAATGCGACATTAAAAGAAAAAGGTTTTTTAGAAGAAGAAATAAAAAAATTGAATGCAACAGCTAAATCTGCATTTGATATCAGTTTTATTTTCAATGCCTATTCTTTGGGAAATGAATGCCTGGAAAGACTTGGCTTTACTGCTGCGCAATACACGGCTCCCGGTTTTGATATGCTGGAATCTTTAGGATTTACAGAAGCACAAATTGAAGCCGCGAATGATTTTATTTGTGGCACGATGACGCTGGAAGGTGCGCCATTCCTGAAAGATGCGCATTTACCCATATTTGATTGTGCCAACCGTTGCGGGAAGAAAGGTGAGCGTTTTATACACGCGCATGGACATATCCGCATGATGGCAGCCTGCCAGCCATTTTTAAGCGGCGCTATTTCAAAGACTATAAATTTACCCAATGAAGCAACGGTCGCTGACATTGCGGACAGCTATATCCTGAGCTGGCAACTCGGCTTAAAAGCCAATGCATTATACCGGGATGGATGTAAATTGTCTCAACCACTCAGCACCAAATCAGACAAGAAAAAGAAGAAAACAGAAGTAGCTGAAACTGCAACTTTTGAAGAAGAAAAAGCAAGCATTGTTTCAAAACCAAACATGGCCGATCTTACAGTAGAGCAATTGCTGGAAGAAATTACGCAACGCATGCAACAAAGCAATGATACTGTATTGAAGCGCCAGTTATCCCAAATCGTGGAAAGAAAAACCCTGCCAACCAAACGCTATGGTTTTACCCAAAAAGCCAAGATTGGCGGACAGGTTTTGTTTTTACGCACTGGAGAATATGGCGATGGTACTTTAGGAGAAATATTTATTGACCTGGCTAAAGAAGGTTCCACCCTGCGCAGCCTGATGAACTGTTTCGCGATAGCAATTTCAGTGGGTTTGCAATTTGGTGTGCCTTTAGAAGAATTTGTAGAGAAATTTATTTTTACAAAATTCGAACCTGCCGGCATGGTTGATCATCCAAATATTAAGACAACCACTTCATTGGTAGACTTCATTTTCCGTGCATTGGCGTATGAATATTTAGGTCGTACGGATCTTGTACATGTATTGGACAAACCCGAGATCAGCAATATGGGAAATGCACCCGAAAGTATTTCTATACTTGGAAAACCTGCCTTGAGCAAAATGCATGTTAGTCGGCCGGTGATAAAACCAGAAATGTCGAAAAGAGTTTCCGGACAGG
>JBBRSI010000011.1:0-44146 GCA_038245585.1 Chitinophagales bacterium | reverse complement strand
TCAATCCGAAAAACGGGTTAAGTCTCCAGGCAGATTTTGTTTACCGCAGGCGTGATTCTCCAAAAATTACCAACTCCAATGCATTTGTGAATTTTGGTATAAAAACAAACCTGTTTAATTTTTACCACGATTATTAAGCAGCTTTGCATTGATCATTTTTTGCTACCAGTAATAAACTGATTTTATTTGTAAAATGCAGATTCACAAACAATGAGTTTTAGTTTTTCATACAATAAGGGAAAAGTATTGCAGGCCCTCCGTTATCATTTTTTCTGGCAAAAAGAAATTAGAATATTGCTTGTCATTATTCTCATTTTCGATATCGCCACAGCCATAATGTACATTTTTGGAAAAATAAGGCCGGAACCTTTTTTACTGGGTTCTTTTATATGGATGATGTTTATACTATCTATATGGTATATTTTACCTTATTCAGTTTATAAAAAAGCACCTGCTTTTAAAGAAAGCTTTATCATTTATTTCCTGGAAAATATGGTGCGCCTGGAAAATGATCGTGGGGAAGTTGAATGGCCCTGGGAAAAATTTACCAAAATGACGGAAAGCCCCAATTTTTTTCATTTTTATTTTTCTTCCAAGTCATTTTTCCTTGTGCCGAAAGACCAGATGAATGATTCCCTGAAAGATAGTGTGCGGGCATTAGTGCGGGAAAAAATAGCAGCAGCTTAAAAATTACGAATAATTTTTTCCATTACATAATGTGGGATGGAAACTTCCGTAAACATTTCTCCCTTTTTTTCATAGCCCTGTTTTTGGTAAAAACCAATGGCTGTGTCACGTGCATGCATGATTATTTTTTTGAAACCTTTGTCCCTGGCCAGGTTCTCTGCAAACTGCATAATTGTTCTTCCAATTCCCTTCCCCTGCAATCCGGACAATACGGCCATTTGTCTTAATTGTACTGTGTTATTTTCTATAGGAACCAGCATACAACAACCTTCAAGTTTCCCTTCATCAAAATATCCAATAAGAATATTCTTCGCTTCATTTTCTAAATTTTCATTTAACATGGATAAGCCCAAAGGCTTACGTAAAAGCTGGTTACGCAGTTCCAACATATCGCGGTACTGTTCAGAATTATAGTCAATAATATGTAATCCCATTATATATAAATCTATATTTTTTATTAACCATGATGCTGAAGCATATGCAGCATTTTACGATCCAGTAAAAGCCCTTTATAATTTTCATACACAATATCTTCCCTTTTGGAATCGATAATACCAAAATGACCGCGTAAATTCCATAATGACCAGCCCCAGCCAGCCTGCTTCCATAAAGAAAGCCAGGAACGCATCCATTTTAAACAAACTGCATGCGGCGTATATTTAAAACAACCCCATTCGCCGACATGAATCCCTACACCCTGTACCTGCAGCTTTTGCCAGGGTTGAATATAATCCCTATATAATTTATCTTTATCCCAACGAATTCCATCGATCATCATTGGCCAGGTGGGAACAGTTGTGGATTTCACGGCAGGGCTGGTTTTATAATGTGATAATTCCGGCGGTGAATATCCCCTGGTACTTTGACCAATGTTCAAATCCTTTAAGCCAAAAACCGGCCTGGTTCCATATTCCAGCCCGTCCGCAATGATCATCCTTTGCGGATCTTCCGAGCGGATACCTTGTACTATTTCTGTAACTACCCTAATATAAGTTTCGGGTTCAATACCCGCGGGCTCATTGATAAGATCGAAACTCAGATTTTCATTGGGAATTCCTTTATAGCGTTGTGCAAAAAATCGCCACTGCCAAATTGCTGCATTCAGTGCTTTACGATCTTTCCAGATATTCAAAGGTTCGATAAAATCCTGGCTTACACAATACCCCTGGATCCGGTGCATATTCAATTGTATATGTACTTTATATTGTTTGCCAAAATTGATTACCTGGTCAATATCGTCGATTCCCTTTTTATTACTAATAAGCGGTGTATCATGCTTCATCCAGTCGTCCTGCGTCATCCAGCAGAGATAGCTCATAGGCAGGCGTGCAAAATCGAAACCCCATTCCTGCATCAATTCGAAATCATTTTCATTATAAGATGTACTCCATTCAGGCCTGTCAGTAGAAAATTTTTCAAGTAGATTAAATCCACGCCAGCGGGGCAATAAATTGGGTTGGGTCAAATTGAAAATACCCGTTTCAGTAACTGGTGCAAGCATTAAAGCCCCTGTGGCCATGGTGCCAGTTTTAATGAATTCCCTTCTTTCCATAGTATGGTGAAAATAAGAAATTTTATAATTACCAGGCCAAAATGATTCTTAGCATAAGCGGAATAGGAAAAAAACAAAATTTTATATAAAAAATGTTTTAAATTCATTTGAAATTAATGATTGTAGTTAATTCAAAAATTATATTTTTGCCCCATAACAAAAACATTCAATAATGTCAGACATCGCAACTAGAGTAAAAAAGATCATCGTTGACAAATTAGGTGTAGACGAAGCAGAAGTTACAACTGAGGCTTCATTTACAAATGATTTAGGTGCAGATTCTCTGGATACAGTAGAATTGATCATGGAATTTGAAAAGGAGTTTAATATTTCTATTCCTGATGAGCAAGCTGAAACGATCACTACAGTTGGTCAAGCCGTTTCATACCTGGAAGAACATGCAAAATAAACCTGTGTAACAGGTTAAATCCTTTGTGGTGAAACAAGCTTTCACTGGTATCAATTTTTCCTGTCTTTGACAGGTTAAAGAATTATGCATAAAACCAAATTATGGAATTAAACAGAGTAGTTGTAACCGGCATGGGAGCTATCACGCCATTGGGTAATAATATTCCAGCTTATTGGGAGAGCCTGATGAATGGAGTTTCCGGCGCCGGTTATATTACTCAGTTTGATGCATCCAAATTCAAAACGCGTTTCGCCTGTGAAATCAAAGATTTTGTTCCCACAGATTTCATGGACAAGAAAGAAGCCCGGAAAATTGACCGCTTCACACAATTATCGCTGGTAACCAGTGATGAGGCTATGAATGATGCAGGATTACATAAAGACAATATCAATCCCGACAGAATTGGGGTTGTTTTTGGAAGTGGCATTGGTGGAATGCAATCTTTTCAAAGTGAAGTAATGGACTTTGCAAGGGGCGATGGCACGCCAAGATTCAGCCCATTTTTCATACCCAAGATGATTTTGGATATTGCCGCAGGTCAAATTTCCATGCGGCATAATTTACGCGGTCCCAATTTTGCTGTTGTGAGTGCCTGTGCTACCAGCACTAATGCCATCATGGAAGCATACAACCTGCTGAGGCTTGGGCAAGCGGATATCATATTAACAGGTGGTACCGAAGCTGTTATTACCGAGGCTGGTGTTGGTGGTTTTAATGCCATGAAAGCAATGAGTGAAAGAAATGATGACCCCAAAACAGCCAGTCGTCCTTATGATAAAGACAGGGATGGTTTTGTAATGGGTGAAGCATCAGGCATTATTGTACTTGAAACATTAAAACATGCCATTGAGAGAAATGCAAAAATTTATTGTGAGATAGCCGGTTGCGGCGCTACTGCTGATGCCTGGCATATCACTGCACCACATCCTGAAGGACTTGGTGCATTGAATGTAATGCAGGCAGCTTTAAAAGATGCCGGAATGCATCCTTCAGATATTGATTACATCAATACACATGGAACTTCAACCCCCCTTGGTGATATTTCAGAAGAAAAAGCTATTATAAAGGTTTTTGGGGAACATGCTTATAACCTCAACATCAGTTCTACAAAATCCATGACAGGCCATTGCCTTGGCGCAGCTGGCGTTGTAGAAGCAATAGCCTGTATCAAAAGTGTAACTACGGGAATAGTGCCCCCAACTATCAATCATTTTACAGATGATCCCGAACTTGACTCTAAACTGAATTTTACTTTTAATAAAGCACAGCACCGGGAAGTGCGCGCTGCATTAAGCAATACTTTTGGTTTTGGCGGGCATAATGCCTGTGTCATTGTTAAAAAATTCGTAGCATAAATAGTGCGCATCATTCCAAATTTTTTCTTTTCTCCTGCAAAAAAAAGCGTGGTACGTGAATTGAAAAATGTTTTGGGTATTCGGCCTGGAAATTTTTCTCTATACGAAGCATCCCTTAACCACCGGTCAGTGAAAGAAAAAGCAGATGAAAATAATGAACGGCTTGAATATTTGGGTGATGCCGTTTTAAGTACCGTAATTGCTGATTACCTATTCAAAAAATATCCCTACCGGGATGAAGGTTTCCTCACAGAAATGCGCAGCAAAATGGTCAACCGTCAGCAATTGAATTCTATAGCACTGAAAATGGGCTTTAAAAGAATTACTTCATATAATAAATTTGACAATGCTTTAAAAAGCAGCCAAATTTTTGGGAATGCCCTGGAAGCCGTTGTGGGAGCAATTTATATTGATAAAGGATATGAAAAAACGCGTGAATGGGTTTTGAAAAAAATTATTACCCCGTATTTATTTGTGGATGACCTGGAACAAATAGATATCAATCTGAAAAATAAACTCATTGGCTGGGCTAATAAAAATGGTAAAACCATTGCTTTTGAAACAATTGAAGAAAAAATGGCAGGTAATCGACGCGTCTTTACAGTTGGTGCAGTCGTGGATGGTACTATAATAGCCCAGGGACAGGGTTTTAATAAAAAATATGCAAGCCAGGTAGCGGCTCAGCTCGCCATTGAAAAGTTGCAATTGATCTAATGACACCTGCATAATTTATTAAGCGTACTATTTTTCCAACTCTTCTTTACGCTTAAATTCCTTCTATTAAATTAAACCCTTTCCTAACGATAGTTAGCGTACCTTTGCAGCCTTAAAAAATAAAATCACTACCTTTAAATAGTATAATCAATTATGGATATTAGGAATATAGCAATTATTGCTCACGTTGACCATGGCAAGACCACACTGGTGGATAAAATTTTACACGCCACAAAAGTTTTCCGTGACAACCAGGAAACTGGTGATCTTATCATGGACAGCAATGATCTCGAACGCGAAAGAGGTATAACTATTTTTAGCAAAAATGCCGCTGTTATTTATAAAGGCATTAAAATAAATGTAATTGATACACCCGGCCACAGCGACTTTGGCGGTGAAGTGGAACGTGTTTTAAAGATGGCAGAAGGGGTAATTTTACTTGTTGATGCTTTTGAAGGGCCTATGCCTCAAACGCGTTTTGTGTTACAAAAAGCATTACATCTGAATCTGAAACCAATAGTAGTAATCAATAAAGTAGATAAACCGAATTGCCGCCCGGATGAAGTGCACGATGCCGTATTTGAGCTTTTCTTCAACCTGGATGCTACTGAAGAGCAACTGGATTTCCCTACTTTTTATGGTAGTGGGAAAAATGGCTGGTTCAATAGTTCACTTACACAAACAGAAGATATTTTTCCTTTATTGGATGGAATTTTAGAATTTGTTCCCGAGCCAAATGTTAAGGAAGGCCCGCTGCAAATGCAAATAACTTCCCTCGATTATTCTTCTTTTCTGGGCCGTATTGCCATTGGCAAAGTAAGCCGGGGAACGATCAAAGAAAATCAATCAATTGCACTGATGCAGCAGGATAGTATTAAAAAACTTCGTGTAAAAGAACTCTATGTGTTTGAAGGTATGGGTAAGAAAAAAGTAGCAGAAGTTGTAGCAGGTGATCTTTGCGCTGTAGTAGGCCTCGATGATTTTAATATCGGCGATACAATTGCTGATATGGAAAATCCCGAAGCTTTGCCTTTGATCAGTGTGGATGAACCTACTATGAGTATGCTTTTCAGTATTAATAATTCACCTTTTTTTGGGCGTGACGGAAAGTTTGTAACCTCCCGACACTTGCGTGACCGACTGATGAAAGAAACAGAAAAAAACCTCGCTTTGCGTGTAGAAGATTCTGATAATGCGGATAGTTTCCATGTATTTGGAAGAGGCATTTTGCACCTGGGAATTTTAGTTGAAACCATGCGCAGAGAAGGTTATGAACTTACTGTAGGTCAGCCACAGGTTTTGGTGAAATATATTGACGGAAAAAAATGTGAACCTTATGAAAACCTGGTCGTAGATGTTCCTGCTGCATTCAGTGGGAAAGTTATTGACCTGGTAACTCAAAGAAAAGGTGAGTTGCATATTATGGAAACGAAAGGTGAAATGCAACACCTTGAATTTGATATCCCTTCGAGAGGACTTATTGGTCTTCGATCCAATATGCTCACCAATACAGCAGGAGAAGCAGTAATGGCACACCGTTTCGTGGAATACAGACCCTGGAAAGGAAATATTCCCGGTAGAAATAATGGCGTATTGCTTTCTAAAAATCAGGACCGCACAACAGGATATTCAATTGATAAATTACAGGATCGCGGAACATTTTTCGTTGATCCGGGAGAAGAAGTATATGTAGGACAGATCATTGCTGAACATATAAAACCGGGCGATTTAATCGTAAACGCCACGGAGCCAAAAAAACTCACGAACCACCGGGCGAGTGGCAGCGATGATGCTTCCCGTATTGCACCAAAAGTGTTGATGAGCCTTGAAGAATGTATGGAATATATACAGCAGGATGAATGCATTGAAGTGACTCCTAAAAATATCCGTTTGCGGAAAGTAGTGTTGGATGAAGAAGAGCGTAAAAGAATTCAGCGGAGTATGAAAGTAGAAGTGGCCTAATTTTATTTTTCCATTATCTACTGGACTTCACTAAATTTTTTATTTTAATATTCTACAAAACCGGGATTATAAATCCCGGTTTTTTTGTACACAAATTATGTGCGTTTAAAGCAGGTGAAAAATCACTGGAGAAATGTGAAAAATCACCTTTTTTCTGCTTTTTTAATGTTGCAACTTTACATTAACAAACTAACAATCAATTAAACACCAGGTCGTTGCTAATCTTTACAAGTTTTTTCATTGGGGGTTTATGCTGAACAACGGCGGTTTTCTAACCGCTGTTTTTTTTAGAAAAATTTTTCTACCCGGTTTTCTTTTATTTTATATAAAAAAATAATATATTGTAAAATCAGGTAATTTAATTTGAAAAATATTTGAATTCACCTTATGGAAAATCATGGTGAAAATGTGAAAAATCATTTTTTTAAAATAGTTGCACTTTTACATTAACAATCAAACAGGAATTATAACATTGTTTTCTTGCTTATTACGTTTTTTCTTTGGGGGTTTATATGCTGACAAAAACGGCGGTTTTCTAACCGCTGTTTCTTATTTAACAGAGATCTTATTATTGGGTAGGCTAACAACAAATAGTATTATGAAACCGGAAAAAATCCCAATTTCCGAATACTGAAAAAACTAATGAAAACAAGTATTTACATTATTTTAAAAGAAACTTTTAAGCCTAAAGAAACTTTGCGGTATGGCTTTTCTGTATATTTTTCAAATCTGCTGGTCTTCCTGAAAAAATCATTTCGCCTCCTTCATCACCTGCTTCCGGGCCAAGATCAATTACCCAATCTGCATTTTTTATTACATCAATATTGTGTTCAATAACAAGGATGGAATGACCTTGCTCTATTAATGCATTAAATGATTTCAGGAGTTTATGAATATCATGAAAATGTAAACCCGTAGTTGGTTCATCAAAAATGAAGAGAATCTTTTCATGCATTTTTCCCTTGCCTAAAAATGATGCTAGCTTAACACGCTGCGCTTCACCACCACTTAGGGTATTACTGCTTTGGCCCAATTTGATATAGCCAAGGCCTGTATCCTGTAATGTTTGCAGCGATTTTGCCAGCGCCGGTTGATCTTTAAAAAATAAAATGGCTTCATCCACACTCATTTCTAAAACATCATAAATATTTTTAGAATGATACCTCACTTCCAGCACATCTTCTTTAAAACGCTGGCCTTTACACACTTCGCATGTCAGGTGCACATCTGCGAGAAATTGCATTTCAACTAATTGTTCTCCTTCTCCTTTACAAGCATCACAACGGCCGCCATCTACATTGAATGAAAAATGTTTTGGTAAAAAACCATTTTTCTTTGAAAGTGGCTGTTGAGAAAATAATTCACGGATGGCATCATAGGCTTTTATATAAGTAACCGGGTTACTTCTTGAAGATTTTCCAATTGGATTTTGATCTATTAATTCTACATGACTTATATCTTTAATATCACCACTCAAAGTTTTAAAATAACCGGGAGCTTCTGTAAAATCACCTTGGATTTTTTTCAATGCCGGGTACAATACCTGGCGGACTAATGTTGTTTTTCCACTTCCACTTACCCCACTTACTACACAAAGCATATTCAGGGGAAATGAAACGGAAATATTTTTTAGATTATGATGTGTTGCGTTTTCGATTCGAATATATTTTTTGAAATCTCTTTGTGGATGCTTAAAATATACCTCCAGTTCTCCTGAAAGATATTTACCCGTGAGACTTTCCGGGTTTTGCAAAATATCTGAAACAGTGCCTTCTGCGATAACTTCACCACCCAAATGTGCAGCCAAAGGACCCATATCAATGATGTGATCGGACTCCTGCATCATTAGTTCATCATGCTCAACAACGACAACTGTATTTTTTTTATCCCTTAATTTTTTTAAAACACGAACCAGGTTTTGTGTATCACGAGAATGCAAACCTATCGAAGGCTCATCCAAAATATATAAAGAATTGGTGAGATTACTTCCCAAACTTCGTGTCAATTGTATTCGCTGACTTTCACCACCACTCAAAGAATTGGCAAGCCTGTTCATGGTGAGGTAACCAAGACCTACATCCAATAAGGTTTGTAACCTTTGAAACAATTCTATAAGAATTCTTTTTGCAATCGTTGCATCTGTTTTATTAGGTTGAAAGTCATTTAGCCATAGATAAAAATCTTTAGCCGGCATATTACACAATTCGCCGATATGCCTGCCACCAACTTTCACATAAAGTGCTTCCTTTCTTAACCGAAAACCATTACAATCAGGGCATTTCGTTCTTCCACGATACCTGCTCAATAAAACGCGGTATTGTACTTTATATAAATTTTGCTCTACCTCTTTAAAGAAATGATTGATGCCATGCAAATTTCCCTTCCCTTTCCATAAAAGATCATACTGCTCCGGTGTGAGACTTTGTATGGGTTTGTGTACAGGGAAGTTTTCGCTTTTGGAATTTTTTATAAAATACTCTTTCCATAATCCCAGTTTTTCTCCTTTCCATGGTGCAACGGCACCTTCATATACACTTAAAGCCCTGTTTGGAATGACCAGGTCTTCACTCACACCTAAAACCTGGCTAAAACCTTCACAGGTCGGGCAAGCGCCAAAAGGATTATTAAATGAAAATAAATTAGGTACGGGTTCTTCGAAAACAATACCGTCTCTTTCAAATTTATTATTGAAATGCAGGAGTTTTTCATTTATTTCTAAAAACATTTCTCCATTTCCTTCATAAAATGCGGTGGAAATGGAATCAGAAAGCCGATGTAAATCATCTTCTTCAAAATCGCGGGTTACAATGCGGTCGATTAATACAAACCAATCCTGTTGGTTTTTTATGGAAATCAATTTCTTTAATTCAGCATCGCTTTTTTCCATGAGATCTTCAATTCGGAAAATCTCTCCGCCTATTTTAAATTTGTACAACCTCGAAAATCCTTTTTGCATTAAAATGGATAATTCTTCTTTTATTTCCCGGTTTTTGAGTGGGTGAAATACAGACAGAATCCATACTTTGGATTCATTCTGTGAAGTTTTAATAATTTGTAATACATCCTGAACATCATCTTTTTTAACTTCTTGTCCGCTAACAGGAGAAATTGTTTTGCCGATCCGCGCAAACAACAACCTCAGGTAATCATAAATTTCGGTCATTGTTCCTACTGTACTTCTCGGGGTCCTGGTGATCACTTTTTGTTCTATGGCAATTGCCGGGCATAGCCCTTTTATGGAATCCACATCAGGTTTTGCCATCCTTTGCATAAATTGACGCGCATAAGCGCTCAGGCTTTCCGCATACCTGCGTTGACCCTCTGCAAAAAGTGTATCAATTGTTAGAGATGATTTCCCACTACCTGAGACGCCTGTTACAACAATTAATTTATTCCTTGGAAAAGCAACTGTAATATTTTTCAAATTGTGCACCTTCGCACCATTGACAACGATATCCCTGCTATTTAAAAGCTTATTTATTTGTGGTGATATTTGGGTTTTTCCAGGCTTTTTTGCTAGTACTTTATTCATTCAGATTTTTCCTTCAAATTATCAATTGCAAAAATATTTGTTTTATTCACAAAATTTTTACAACTTGCATGACTAATTATTGTTTCTTTAATCGTATTTTCACAACCTATTCACAATATTACGCCTATAAAATAAACTTTACTCAAAGCCTTTTCTAAAAATATTATAAAAAATGGCTTGTGCTTTACCTTCAAAAAGCATCTATGAGAAAGTTTAATCAAGTTACCGACACAGAACTTATCCTGAATTTTCAGGGTGGCAATAGTTTAGCCCTTGAAGCACTGATTCTTCGTTATAAGGAAAGAATTTTCAGTTCGATATTCTTTATTGTAAAAGACAAATATCTTGCCGAGGATTTGTTCCAGGAAACTTTTGTGCGCATTATTGACACATTAAGAAGTAAACGCTATAATGAAGAAGGTAAATTTCTTCCCTGGGCGCTCAGGATCGCACACAATTTATGTGTAGATCATTTTAGGAAAATCAAGCGCACACCTCCAATTGTAAATAATGAAAACCAGGATATATTTGATGTAATCGTTGTTGTAAATGAAAATGCCGAACAAAAGATTATTCGTCATCAAACTCATGAAAGAATGCATCGCATGCTGGCTTCATTACCGGATGAACAAAGAGAAGTGATCGTACTTCGCCATTTTGGCGATTTAAGTTTTAAAGAAATAGCTGAAATGACCAATTGTAGTATCAATACAGCTTTGGGAAGGATGCGTTATGGTTTGATCAATCTAAGAAAAATGATGACTGAAAAACAAATTAGTTTATAAAAAATAATTGTCATTCTGCAGCACAGCCTGTTTTGTTGAAATATATCCCGATTGCTTGCCTTAACTTACTGGTTGCAGGATGACAGCCAAATAAAAGAATCCCGTTTCATACGGGATTTTTTTATTTTTCTTTTTCAAATGCTGCTTTCACTATATCAAGATGTTGAATAAATTTTGCTATATCCGGATCATATCCATATTTGATATTAGATAAAGGATTGCCATTCAAATCCAGGAACATATATAATGGCTGTGCATTGAAGCCAAATTTAGTGATCTCATAATCCAAATTTTTGTCCCCTTCCGTACTTATCTTTTCATTCCCGCCATTTGTGTATTTTTCATTTTCCGGTAATTCCTGGGATTCGTCTACATATAAACTTATGAGTACAAAGTTGTCCTTTATTCTTTTCAATACTTCAGGATCCTGCCAAACCTGTTGTTCCATTTTCCGGCAATTTGCACAGGAGTGTCCTGTAAAATCAAGCATGACCGGTTTGTTTAATGCTTTTGCTGCTGCCAGTCCTTCATTCAAATCAAAATATGCTGTGAGTCCAAATGGTACACTTAATTTATCCGTAAGCCTTTTCGGCTGTGGAGCATTTCCCAGCGAATGATTTGAGTTGGTTGAATTATTGACAAATTTATATTGCAATGCGTCGAGGTTAAAATCCTGTGTTGATGTCGGAGGCAATAAACCACTCAAAGCTTTTAATGGAGCTCCCCATAAACCGGGCAGCAGGAATAAACCAAAACTAAACGTAGCAATAGCAAAAAATAACCGAGGCACACTTATAAAAGGCAATGGAGAATCATGTGAAAATTTAATTTTCCCTAATAAATACAAGCCCATAAAAAATGCAATAACAATCCAAAGAACCAGGAAAATTTCCCGGTCCAGTAAACGCCAGTGATAGATCAAATCAACATTGGAAAGGAATTTTAGACCGAGCGCAAGCTCAATAAAACCAAAGCAAACTTTTACACTATTCAGCCAGCCACCGCTCTTTGGCAGTGATTGTATAATGCTTGGGAAAAAGGCGAAAAATGAAAATGGCAATGCAAGTCCAAGACCAAAGCCAAACATGCCAATAATCGGCGCCATGGCAATACCCTGTGAACTTGTTTGTCCCAATAAAGTTCCAACTATTGGGCCTGTACAGGAAAATGATACTCTTACCAGGGTGAGTGCCATAAAAAAGATTCCGGTAAATCCGCCCTTTCCAGCTTTTGAATCTGCTTTATTCGCCCAACTATTAGGCAGTTGCAATTCAAATGCTCCAAAAAAAGATATGGCAAAAACCATAAAAATGATAAAGAAAACAAGGTTAGAAATTGCGCTTGTTGAAATAGTATATAAAATTTTATCACCAAAAATTAGTGTCAAAATAATTGCAGGAATTGTATAAATAAGTATGATCGATATGGAATAGGTAATTGCATTACGCAAACCTTGTGCGCGGGATTTACTTTTTTTCAGGAAAAAACTAACAGTAACTGGAACAAGTGGAAACACGCAGGGAGTAACTACTGCTAACAAACCTGCAGCAAGGCATACCAGGAAAACAGAACCCAAAGATTTAGAAGAATCATCCGTAGTTGCGGCAGCTTGTACAATTTCTGTATTACTTAATGGCTTTATTGAAAAATTTTCCTGCCCGCTGGGAAAAGAAGAATCATTTTTGGCCAACCAGGAAAAACTGCCTTTGACATAAGAGTTGTCATTTTTAGAAATATACAGGTTGTATAAAAAAGTAACTGTATCACTGTAAACATGCAGATCCACGCCCATTGATGTATCTTTTATAACCAGAAGGTTTCCCTTTTCTATAGGATTTTCATCCGCCTTATATGCATGCAAAAGAGATGAGTCCGGTATCAATTGGGAAATGAAAGCATCATCAGGAGATTGTTTGATAGCAGTAAACAAACTGTTTCCCTTTTCGATTTTAGCTCCTATTTGAAGCTGGCAAGTACTATCATTAATGAAGCTTGCAGTAAAATGAAACTGCACAGGTTTCATGTCCTGTGCAGAAACAATATTAATTAAAAATAAAGAAAGCAATAACAGGAAAAAATTCCGCATTCAATTATTAATTTACTGGATTTTTATATCAAAGGGTACTTTCTTGGGTGGCAGGCATTGATGATCATCGCACACCATAAATTCAATAGTGCCGGAAAGGTTTGTCTTCACATTGGATTTGAGTTTCACAGTCTGAACAAAAGTTACCTGGTCCCCATAATATTTTACATCTACACCAAAATTTGGATCCTTATATTTTTTCATATTTCCAATTTCTTTTATAGATCCATCCTTTGTAATTAAGGGATTTGTTTTGAAAGTAATAGATGTGGGAACAGGACCTCCTGCGGGTGTACTCTGGGAATATAAATGCCATGGATTAGCAAATTTTGCTACAATCTTTATATCGTAGGTTTTATCAGCCTTCTTTTCAGCGCTATAAGTCCAAACCACAGGATCCTTAATTTGTGCAAAAGTGGCCAGCGTAAACAAAAGAATTGTACTTAACGTGATTAATTTTTTCATAGTTAATATTTTAATTCATTCCAAAATATTCAAATAATTTGATACCATCCAAATTCCCACAAAAAGGATTGGAAGCACGTTCCGGATGTGGCATTAATCCTAATACGTTCCCTGTTTTATTTTTGATACCGGCAATATTTCGCCTGGCACCATTAGGGTTTGCGTCATCCGTTATCTCCCCGTTTTCATTGCAATACCGCAGCATCACTTGTCCATTTTTTTCCAATTCATCCAATATATTATCGGGCGCAAAGTACCGCCCGTCACCGTGTGCAATGGGTATAGTATAAATTTTATTACCAGGATCTTTTAAATGTACATTTTTACATATAAATTGTCTATGTGCATTCATTATTAAAGCGCCTGGTAATAATCCACTCTCACATAATATCTGGAATCCGTTGCATATCCCTAAAACCCTGCCACCTTTATTGGCAAAGGCAATCACACTTTGCATCATTGGGCTAAAACGCGCAATAGCACCACATCTCAGGTAATCGCCATAGGAAAAGCCACCAGGCAAAATGATACAATCCCCAGTAGAGAAATGACTGATATCTTTATCTTTATGCCAGAGATATTCAACTTCTTTTCCAAGATCATCCCGGATAGCTGTAAAAATATCACGGTCACAATTGGACCCCGGGAAAATAACTACGCCAAATTTCATGATGCTGAATTAGCCACAAAGATAAATTTTGAAAACTGAATATTTGTGTAAAATTATTTATATAAAATGTGTACTTCTTTGGAGCTTGCCATTTATTTAAATTTCATCACATATTGTACTTCATTTGAATTCAAATAACCACTCTCCAATCCTTAGTTATAAAGATTGGCATTATACTTTTAAACGGATCGAAAATAGTAATGATTCGATTCATCAAACCTATTTCAACCTTTTTTAAAACTCAATCCTTGCAAAACACAAATAGCTCTTAAACTGGCAGGGGATTATTATTTCATTTGCGCTTACTTGTTTGGCATAACGGGCTAAAAAATCATAGCCTTCACCAAGATTATGAAAGGTTGGCTCCTTTTTAGCCTGCCCGTTAATACTGATGCTTTGATCGCTCAAAAGCCAGTCACGGCGGTATAATTCATTATATAAAAAATGGAAGGAATTGTTTTCAACAAAAGAACCAAAGCTGATAAAATTGTCGGAGTTGTCATCAAACTGTGATTTATGGATCACATTCATCCATTCGACATTCAATACTGAATCAAACGATACCAAAGCGATATTATCTGCATAATAACGCGTGATCGGATTTGTAGAATTTCCCCACCTGTCCCAGGGATAATAATACCCATAATATGGGGAAGTCCAGTAGTAATTTGAATACGGTGACCAGTAAGGTGAGCCATATGCATAATCCCATCTATTACTACTGATGCCGCGTGAGGACGTATATTCAGATTCAGATGTGACAATAAAACCTCCATCCTGCCGCATGACTATATTTTGAAGGAAAAAATCATTAAAGGCAGTTTTTATATTTCCTTCAATTTTTGCATTTTGTCTGAATTCATCTGAAAACTCAGTCTGTACGGTTCTTGTTTCCTTTTGCTGATTCAGATCCCACATAAAACAAAACAGTCCTTCAATATTACCTCTCCTTGTCTTTGAATAAAATGATGTTAACAGGTATTGATGATTCACATTATCTACTTTTAAGCGTGCATCATCCAGGTAAATTTTTGATACATCAATAGCATACTTAGTTAATGTATCCGAATCCATTCTTTGTTGAAGTAATACAAGGTCGGAAATATTTCCACCCTGTGAAGTGCCCATGGCTTTCAAAAATGCGATATTCCCTGCGTTGTCCACGTTAAACTCTGTAAGAAAAGCATTTCGTTCACGCATATCAATGAGCTCCATTTTCTTTTGAATAGGATGCAGCATTTTATCAAAGAGGGAAAAAGTCACCTGGCTTATATCTTTTTTTTGATTGATTTTAAATAACAGAATCTTTTCCTTGTCTTCACTCTGAACAATAGAATATATTTTATTATTTGTGAATGTGCTGATTGCAGTTGTATCCAATTGTACAGGCTCTCCTATCATCTTCGCATTTTCATCAAACATGGCAGCCATATAATATACAATACTTTTGCGCTGATACTGGTACATAAAATAAAAATGATGCGGATAAGCAATTACATCTGTGCTGATAATCCTGTCAGGTAAAAAATTCAACTTTACGCGCTCATCTGTCTTCATATCTGCATTAAAAGACTGGATATAATAAACTCCATGGTTGGTTGTATAGGTTAAATAATGGGAATTAATCTTTCCGATTATTTCAAAACCATTATTTCGAAAATCATCTTGGCCAGCTGAAGAATAAAAAATGCGCTGGGCATTTACAAAGCCTGCAAAAAAAACAAAGATGGCAAGAATAATAACTTTTTTATATTGCATTATGTATCTTTTTGTATGATATTTATTTATAAAAAATAAAACCCTGAATTTAAAATAAGTATTCATAAAAATACAACAACTATTACAAAAGCAGTTCAAAATTCGTCTATATAAACTGAAATATTTATTTCGTCTTAATTGAGTGGAATTTTTTTGCACTAATCTTTTTCCCGTTACTTTTGTTTTTAATTATATATCTTCTTCAAATTGAATAAGCAATTTAGCAGGGTTTCAGCAGCTGGCCTGGTTGTAGCACTTGGTATCATTTACGGTGATATTGGTACTTCACCACTTTATGTATTAAATGAGATCATTACCGGCAGGGTTATTAATGAAGCCCTGATTTTAGGTTCATTATCCTGCATCATCTGGACTTTAACACTTCAAACAACGATCAAATATGTAATTCTTACTCTAAAAGCTGACAATAACGGCGAAGGAGGTATATTCAGTTTATATGCCCTGGTCAGGCGACAGAAAAAATGGTTGGTTTTTCCCGCAATGATTGGCGGAGCGGCATTGTTGGCTGATGGTATTATTACGCCGCCAATAACAGTAACTTCAGCCATTGAAGGTTTAAGGAACCTCGATTCGTTTAATGATATTTCGCAAAAGACAATCATCTACATCGTTTTAGGAATTTTCGCTTTACTTTTTTTTGTTCAACAATTTGGTTCAAATGCTATAGGACGAATGTTTGGACCGATCATGTTTATTTGGTTTGCGATGATGGCCACCCTTGGGGCCAGCCACTTGCTGGATGATGTATTTATTTTCAAGGCACTAAACCCCTATTATGCTTTTCAATTACTAACTCAATATCCAAAAGGATTTTGGATTTTAGGAGCCGTATTTCTTTGTACAACTGGCGCAGAAGCTTTGTATTCCGACCTGGGCCATTGCGGGAGAAGTAATATCAGGGTTTCCTGGATTTATGTAAAAACTTGCCTTATTTTAAATTATCTTGGACAAGGTGCATGGTTACTGAGTAATTATGATGGGAAATTAATGGACACAGTGACAATGGATAAAATCAATAACGTTTTTTATGCCATCATACCAGGTTGGTTTCAAATCCCGGGGATTATTATTGCTACAGCAGCAGCTATCATAGCCAGCCAGGCATTATTGTCCGGTTCTTTTACGTTGATCTCAGAAGCACTTCGTTTGAATCTCTGGCCTAAAATGAAAATCAATTATCCTTCCGAACAAAAAGGGCAGTTATACATTCCAGGAATTAATCTCTTACTTTTTATTGGATGCTCTGGCATTGTTTTATATTTTCAGAAATCATCAAATATGGGCGCTGCATATGGATTAGCCATTACTATGTGTATGATCAGCACTTCAATTCTTTTTGCAAATTTTTTGGTAAGCAGGCGCACCAAATCTTTCTGGATTTACCTCTATTTAATGGTTTACCTGTCAATAGAGATTTCATTCTTAATAGCCAACCTGGAAAAATTCCCACATGGCGGTTATGTTACCCTCATTATTGGCGGAGCCCTTTTCGCCATTATGTATATATGGTTTCGTAGCCGAAAAATTAAAAACAGGTACGTCGAATTTGTGCGGCTGGAAGATTATTTACCGATGATCCAGGAACTGAGTAATGACCGGTCAGTTCCAAATTATGCAACGCACCTGGTGTATATGACGAGCGCGAATAATCCAAAGGAAATTGAACACAAAATTCTCTATTCCATTTTAAATAAAAAGCCCAAGCGGGCAAATATTTATTGGTTTGTACATGTAGATACACTGGATGATCCTTATACCTGTGAATATGTAGTTGACCATATTATACCCAATGATATTATTCGCGTAGAATTCCGGCTGGGATTCAGGGTAGAGCAAAGGATCAATTCAATGTTCCGCCGCGTAGTGGAGGATTTGGTAAAAAATAATGAAGTAAATATTACCAGCCGCTATGAAAGTCTTGAAAGGAATAATGTTGTCGGGGATTTCCAATTCATTGTTATGGAAAAATATTTAAGCAATGACAATGAACTTCCTTTCTTCGAGAAGATTGTTATGAAACTACATCTCTGGCTCAAAGAGATCAGCCTGAGTGAAGAAAGGGGTTTTGGCCTGGATCCAGGCTTTGTAACTGTTGAAAAATTTCCTTTGATCATTGCCCAATCTTCCAAATTATCATTGAGAAGGATATTCCCTGAAGTTGATGAATCTGAGGAGTAATGTTTTAAAATGCTGGGTATATTAATCTAAACTTCTAATATTTATTCTAATATAAATCAAGCCTGCGCAGTTGGGCCACCGAAATTCATCGGTATTTCTACTTGTTCTAAATCTTTGATCATGCCATTTGCTTTTTCATAGCGATCTATGTTTTCCTGCATAGCACGCATAAAACGCTTTGCATGCATTGGGGTAAAAATTATTCTCGACTTAACTTTACTCTTTGGAGTTCCGGGCATTACATTAATAAAATCAATAACAAATTCTGAATGGCTGTGCGTAATAATTGCTAAATTGGCATAAGTTCCTTCGGCAACTTCTTCTCCAATCTCTATATTTAATTGTGGGTTTGGAACTGGTATATTTTCTGACATGACTTATATATAATTGAGATTGCAAAGGTACTAATTTGAATGAATTATGAATGCCCATTAATACTATTAAGAATTTTTGAATGAAATTTCATAAAAAAAAGAGGTTGCAAAAGCAACCTCTTTATATGATAATATTTTAAAAATTATCGTGGACCAGTATAAACAAGGGTATCTGTAAATATCCTGTTACCACCTGTTCCTACATAAAACCACTGAGCATAAATTGTTTTTGTGGCCGGATCATAATGATTGTTGTAAGTAGGATCTTCCTGCTCACCAATAGCTGTATTAGTTACGCTTACAGAATTGTCTGCATTGATTGTATAAGTAGGCTCATAACCACCTGGTAATGTAGAACCTGATCCATTTGCCCATGGATGAGCTTCTCCCAGGATGACTGAATTAGCGCTTACCGTGATCAACGGAACATCTGTATACGGTCCAACTGGTCCTGTAAGTACAGGGTTAGTAGGATGCGAAGTTGCTCCAGTTAATGTATATAAACCATCATAAGCGTTTCTTGCAGTGATCAATACGATCATACTCTTTCCACCTGATTGTGCGCTAGCATCAGTGATTGTTAAACCTATCGCAAACTGAACGCCATTGTTCAGCAATTCAGCGATATTGATGCTCAGGTTACCTGAACCAACATGAGAATCAGCTGGAATAGTAAAGCTGCTTGGAATAGTAAATGTGCTCGCTGGAGCTGCTGGAATAGAAGTGCCGTGTATTGCATTATACGCATCAACAACAGATGGGTCAACAGCTACATTTACATTGATGGCTCCGTTTCCGGTACCACTATAAAATACATTGATCGCTGTGTCAAATGTAGGAGATCCGCCGGGAATAATATCCAAAGCCAATGGGCTAGCCAGGCTATAGCCAAAACTGATAGCAGGAACTGCACCATCACTTGCTACTTCTAGCCTGTCTCTCTCCTTTGTACAGGAGAAGAGCAGCACTGAACTCAGCAATAAAAATGATGAAAGTACTTTTTTCATATTATTTGTTTTTTTTGAATTTGAATGAAAGCCATGAAATTTTTGAAACATTTCATTTTCAAAAATTTCATGATTCTTTTCATTATCGTGATTTAGTTTTTTTATACATGTTCAATTAACTAGTCTTAGTTCTTATCCCACCACATCCTGGCGTATTGTGAATTTACGCCATCAGGACCAGTATATTTAATTGATGCTGCCGCTGCATTATCAGGGTTCAGGGTCAATGTATTCTGGCCATAAGCCATCCTGCGAGGAATACCATAAGTATTAACTGCTCCGATCGCTGGTGTAAGTACCGGATAACCAGTCCTTCTCCAGTCTGCCCATCCTCTTCTGCCATTTGGATAGTGTGTAGTCCATTCCTGGGTAGCAATTTTCTCTATCTGATTGCCTCCTGAAAGATCAATATTGGGTAAAGCCATGTAATTATTGTAATCAGTGGCATTATAAACTCCATATAAAGTCCAGCTATCTTTAATACCTGTTGCGTACATACCTGAAACATCTTCACCAGTCCAGCCCATTTGAGCTGCTTCAGCACGAGCAAGGAAAACCTCACCTGAAGTTAAAATATAGAATGGATCGGTTACAGGATTCAGAGATCCTTGCATTATTCTTGCCCAGGTTGGATTAGCATTGCTGAAAGCAATAGCATTATCCCTTGTCAGACCATAAGGAAAACCAATTTTGGAATCTGCCCATGCATCAGCCCGGTTATCGCCATTATTCAATAAACCATCCAGGAAAAATTTTGACACTGCATAGTCTTTCCTTAAAGTTACATTGTAGTAATTGTAAAAAGGGTTAGGGAAGTTTCCATCCGGATAATCCAGTTGAGCTGTTTCTCCTGATCCAAATACACCACTCTTGCCATTTAATGCACTGTTGAATTCAGATTTACCCTGACCCGGATCTACTTTAGAGATCCTTAAAGCCATCATTGCATGCAACGAATTGGCAAATTTGCGCCACATAGTGTTATCGCCGCTATAAATGATATCACCTTTAAATACATTTCCTGCATCATCCAATTGGTCAACCGCCTGGCTTAATTCCTTATAGAAATCAGCATATATATCCGCCTGGTTGTCAAAAGGAACAATACCATTATCCAGTTTTAATGCCTGGAAATAAGGAATATCTCCATAAGAATCCGTTAGCAAGGCATAAATATATACCTTCAAGATACGAGCAATGGCTATTTGATTAGCATTGGCACCACTTGCTGCTGCTGATGCTGCTGTAAGAGGATCAGAATTATAATTGATGATTGTTTGCAAATCCTGTAAACGGCCTGCATAATATCCATCCCAGTTAGGCTGTTGCCTTGAATAGCTAGAAGCATCCGTATATTGCGTTTCAGAATAATACTGGCAATACAAACCTGAAAGTGTGGTGATTCCACCCGCATCCCAGGTATAATTTCCCAAACCAGATTCCACATTTGTTAACAATGCGGAAGTAATTGGACTGGTTGTAATTCCCGGATTCTGGTTGATATTTCCAAAATCCTTAAACTTATTACAGGAAGTGAAGGCGGCCCCCGCCATCACTATACCTGCTAATAAGAGTATTTTATTGTTCTTGTTCATTATCTTTTTTTTAACTGTTTTTAATTAGAAATTCAGTTTAACATTGAAACCAATTGACCTTACAGGAGGCAGGTTACCATCTTCTCCATATACATTTGAAATTTCAGAAGGGTCAAAGTTCTTGGTATCACTGTAAATAATCCATGGACTGCTGGCTACTGCAGAAACAGAAGCTCCTTTTAACCATTTATTAGTGAATGACCAGTTTTTAACCGGCAGGTTATAACCCAGGCTCACTTCACGCAATTTTATGTAAGACAATTTGTGAATATATGGAGCTGCAATTTTTGCACCATAAAACTGGTGGAAATAAGTATATCCATCCACATACATATCAATTGGTGTTTTACCATCAACTGAACTTACACCTGTAACATGCACACCACCACCTTGTGATAATGGGTCACGCACATTCACACCACGGTCATTGTTTTCTGCAGTGTAATCCAATACACCGGAATAAGCACCCCAGCTTTCAGTCAGAGAGAAGAAATGTCCACCGGACTGGTAATCAAGGCTGATATTCAGACTGACATTTTTATAAGTCATCAAGCTCTGGAAACCACCGGTTAATTTTGGAACGACACTACCCCATGAATAGTTCGGATCACCTGTTATATACAAGCCAGTATTTGGATCAATCTCTGGTTGGTTATTTTCTCCATATATATAACCACCACCTTGTAATTGGCCCCAATCCTGATTGAGCACCTGGTATGCAGTTGCATTACGGCTGCCAAAAGCTCCGGCCCAACCTACAGGCTGAATTTTAGTCTGTCCTTCAATGATCTTTGTAACAGGGTTATTAATTAACCATCCCACTGTTTTTGTAACGGACCAAGTGAAGTTTTTATTATTGATCAATTTCCCGTCGAAAGTAAATTCTAAGCCTTCTCTTTGAACAGAAGCTGCATTAACTGATTTAGAAGTTACACCACTTTCACCGGCAACGCTGATGGTCACTGGCTGGTTTTCCATTTTCTCATTATAATAGTTAACATTCAAACCAAACCTGTTTTTTATGAAACGAAGCTCAACACCACCTTCATAACTTGTAATTAATGAACCTCTTAAAGCTGGATCAGGAATATTATCCGGGAAACTCATTAAGAAGTTTCCGTTATATGTGTTGGAATTAACACCATAACCAAAATTTGTTTGATAAATACCCAGGTTCAATGGTTTCTTACCCCAACTACCATAAAACTTAGTAAATGATAACCAGGAAATTTTATCCTTGAAGAATTCACTAGGCGTAAATGCGAGGCCCGCAGATGGGTAGAATAAACTATTATCACTTGCTGGCAAAGTAGAGGAATAATCCTGGCGCAATGCAAAAGTAGCGCTTATGAATTTCCTGAATTCTATAGAACCTGCGGCAAACCATGAATTAGTTTGTTGCTCTAAACGTGTATTTCCAAAAGTTGGGTTATCTTTTGAGTTGTTGATACTGTAAAGATCCGGAACTTTAAATCCGTTAGTTGTAGAAGCAGAATTGTCTTTATAGATATATCTTGACATATCAGCACCAACTAAAGCGGTAACCCCTAAATCATTATTCAAAAAGCTTTGATTATAATTAGCTACTAATTCATAATCAGTAGTATTCAAATTTACATTACCTGTATTATAATTCGCCAAAACGCCTGTTTGTCCACCACTTGCTTCCAGTAAAGATTTTACCTTGTTTTCATAATTAGTGGATAATTCATCTCTTCTCACAGTTGCTTTAACGCTTAAGTTATTGTTGATCTTTACTTTCACGTAAGTATTACCATAAATACGGTCTCTTCTCTGGCTAAAATCAAGATTATCCTGGTAAGAATAAAAATTATACCAGTAGTTGGCCTTGTAAAAACCACCCGGGTTATTTGGATCGTACCCATCAGGATTTGAACTGTAGTTCCATGTATTAATTGTGCCAATAGGAGTTGGGTAATCTTTTAATTGCTTCATAATACCAAAATCAAGATCACGATGGTTCCACTGGCCAAAATTACCAGATGAATTATTGGCGTAGCCATCATCAAACTGGCCATGTATCTTTTGGGTATTGAAAGTAATGTCAATACCTGCAGAGATGTATTTATTTAAATCAAAATCTGCAGCCATGTTCAGGATATTCCTGTCAGTTTTGGAATCCGGAATTAATCCTGCTGTGTATTGTTTACCATAACTCATACGTACGCTATACCCTTCGCCACCTTTTGCGAAGCTAACATTTGAATTAGTGGTATAACCATGATCCCAGAAGTTCCTGATATTATCAGGCTGTGGTGTAAAAGAGGCAGTCTTATATGAATAAGGAGTTCCAGGAACGAATGCATACCATGGAATATATTCCTGGCCAAGCATTCTCGGACCCCAGCTTGCATCATCCGTATAGTCAGGGAAAGATTTACCATCAAGTGCTTTCCACTCTTCAGGATCACCTACTTTCCAGTTATAAACTGTCAAATGATCTACACCACCACCACCGAACACGTTTTGTGTTTTAGGCAGGCGGCTCACACGGTCGAAAGTAACTCCCTGGCTAACTGTAATGCTTTGCATACCTGTAGCCGCTTTTTTAGTAGTAATTACTATTGCGCCATTAGATGCAGCACCTCCAAATAAAGCTGTTGCGTTCGCACCTTTTAATACAGTGAGTGATTCTACATTGTCAGGATCAATATCATAGGCATTACCAATGATCGTACCATTTACAACGAAGATTGGTCCAATATCACCACTTAATGAAAGGCCACCACGAATACGGGCAAATGCCTGGCTATTCAATTTGGTTCCTGACTGGCTGCGGAACTGTACACCTGCCACTTTTCCAACCAATGCATTATTCAGGTTGTTTTGTGGAATAATGTTCAACGCATCAGATTTAATAACCTGGGCGCTAAATGGTGTAGTCCTCTGCTCCTGCTTAACGCCGAAGGCAGTTGTTACTATAACCTCAGACAGTGATCCGTCTGTGGCTTTCAAAAGCATTACAATCAATTTGTTGCTTTCATCAGCAACTACATCCTTTGGCTGGAATCCTACAGAACTAACTGTAAGCACAGTGCCATTGGCTGCTTTAATTAAAAATGTACCGTTGGCATCAGCAGATACCCCGGTTTTGCCATTCTTCACTTTAATAGAAGCGAATGGGATGGCCTGCCCTTGTTCATCGGTAACTTTACCGGAAGTAGTTTGGGCCTGTGCATAACCTACCCAAAAGGTAAGCATCAGCACAGAAAATAATACTACAAGTTTTCTCATGTGACTATAGTTTTTAAAATTTGCGGACAAATGTAGGGAATATGAACATACCGTTAAAATAAAATCAACGTGATGTTAATTCCCCTTTCACCCTAAAAAGACAATAAGCTATTCCAATTCGCTGCCTGTACTGTTAAAATTTTTTAAAATTGATACATAACTTACTAGTTATCAATAGTATAATTTAAAAAGAAATTAAAAACAATTTTGGGAAATAAATTTTTTCCTTGCCAAAATTTTCTAAAAAAAAATACATCAAACTGTGAATAAAAATAAATTATTACCCTAAAATGACAGTTTAAGGCTTCCCGCTTACCTTTGTCCGCATGTTATTAGATGGAAAAAAAGCTTCTCAAAATTATAAAGAGGACTTGAAAAATAAAGTTGATATTTTACTTGCCACAGGTAAAAGGGCACCACACCTGGCTGCAATTTTGGTTGGCCATGATGGTGCCAGTGAAACTTATATAAACAGTAAAGTAAAAAATTGTGCTGAAACGGGCTTTACATCAACATTACTAAGGCTCGATGAAACAATTTCTGAAACTGTTTTATTGGAAAAAATTAAAGTATTCAATGATGACATTGATATAGATGGCATACTGGTGCAATTACCTTTACCAACACATATCAATGAACAAAAAATAATTGAAGCTATAGATCCGGCAAAAGATGTGGATGGATTTCATCCTATTAATGCAGGAAAACTCGTACAGGGAATTCCTGCGTTTATTTCTGCAACACCTTATGGCATCATGCTTTTACTGGAATACTATAATATCCAAACTAAAGGGAAAAATGCTGTTGTTATAGGCAGGAGCAATATTGTAGGAAGGCCTATGAGTATTTTACTCAGTAGTAATATGCCTTATGGAAATTGCACGGTTACGCTCTGTCATTCTCATACAAAAAACCTGGAAGAAATTTGTGCTGGTGCTGATATCATTGTTGCCGCATTAGGTAAACCTGGATTCGTGCACGCAGGTATGGTAAAAAAAGGCTCAGTTATAATTGATGTAGGTATTACCCGAATCCCGGATGCAACTAAAAAAAGTGGTTACCGTTTGCAAGGTGATGTGGACTTTGAAAATGTAGCTCAAAAATGTTCCGCCATTACGCCGGTACCCGGAGGAGTTGGCTTAATGACGATCACGGGTTTATTAAAAAATACCATGCAGGCTTATCATAGCAGGCAGCAAGAAAAATAATGCTTTTACAAGAAAATAATATCATACAACAAACGTCAGTGCTACCTGTAATGGAAGCATTTTACACGATCCAGGGAGAAGGATTTCACCAGGGGAAAGCTGCGTATTTTATACGATTAGCCGGATGTGACGTCGGTTGTTCCTGGTGTGATGTAAAAGAAAGCTGGAGTGAAGAAATTCATCCAAAAAAAACGATCAATCAAATTGTTGAAGAAGCAAAAATTCTAACCAATCAATCAAGAACAAGAAACAAGGAACAAAAAACAAGAAACATTTGCGTGATCACAGGTGGCGAACCTTGTATGCATGATTTAAATGAACTCACAATAAATTTAAAACAGCACAATTTCAATACACATCTCGAAACTTCCGGTGCTTACCCGATTTCGGGAAACTTTGACTGGATCTGCATTTCACCCAAAAAATTCAAAGCACCTATTTTGGAGAATTTAAAATTGGCCAATGAATTAAAAATTATTGTTTTTAATAAAAACGATTTTTCATGGGCGGAAGAATTTGCAAAAAAAGTTTCTAAAAATTGTGCCTTATTTCTACAACCTGAATGGAGCAAAGAAAAAATAATGCTGCCATTAATTATTGATTATATAAAAGAAAATCCGCAGTGGGCAATAAGTATTCAACTGCATAAATATATACAGGTGCCATAGAATTCTTTGAAATATAATTTGTAACATAAGCCAGAAAATCATTGAAAGCCGCTTGTCAGGAGACAACGCGGCGGCGATCTCGTGTGGAATTTTGGGACATCTATTGGGGAAAATTGGACACCTTGAAAAAAATAAGCCGAATGAAGATTTTGATATTTTTTTTTAATTGAAAATTTTCTATAATTAATCTTCTATAATGCCACCCCTGTTGGGTTTTGTTTCTCCTGAACATACAAACATTCTATAATAATGCCACCACTCCGTGGTTTAATGAATTAGTGTAATTGGTTTCACTATAATAATCAAATTTAGCACAGTAGAAACACAACCCTTGAAAGATGGCATTATAATAGAAATTAGATTTAATTTAGAAATGACACAACCCTGGAAGGGTGGCATTTTTATAATAATCAAATTTAGTATAGAAGAAACAAACCCTGGAAGGGTGTCATTATTAGAAAAATATTTTGATCACACCAAAAACAAAACCTGAAAAATAAATGATAATACACTTGCAATGAACATCCATGAAAAACGGAAAAATATCATTGAAATATTTACACATTCCCGGCTTTATAAAAACTAAAAATTTAGCATCTCATTTTTTTCGTTTTACCTATCTTTCCATTTACAAAAAAACTTTTTAAACAGATGCCTTTAATAAAAAAAATATTCATTTTTACCTGTATCCTACTTTTTTGCAAAACCAGTTTTGCACAGGTTTATGACCCGGAAAAAATAAATAAAAAAGCTATTGATGTGTATAATAAGGCTATGGAAGAATTGCAGTATGGTGAAGTAAAAAATGCAGTGCCTTTATTGTCAAAAGCAATTGATCTGGATAAAAATTATGTGGATGCTTACTTGTCTTTAGCGGGTGTTTATGGGGAATTAAAAAATTATCCAAAAAGCGTAGAAATGTATGCCATCGCGCAGCAAAAAGATACGGATTATTTTAAATATTATAAACTCCCTTATTCCATCAACCTGGCCGGTATGGGAAAATTTGAAGAGGCGCTGAAAATGGCCAATGAATTTTTGCAAATTCCTAAGCTCGGTGATAAAAGTATTAAAAGCGGGCAATACCGGCAGGCATCTTATCAATTTGCCCTGGACTTTGCAAAAGCGCATCCGGATCAGTATCATTTTTCTCCCGAAAATTTAGGCGATAACGTTAATTCAATTTATTCAGAATATTATCCCTCATTCACCATTGATGACAGCCTGTTAGTTTTTACCCGCCGTGGAAATGGTATCCGCGAGGATTTTATTGAAAGCGGTATTACAAAGGATGGATTTAAAAAATCAGAACCAATACAAGGCTCCTTGAATGAACAGCCTTCCAAAGGTGGCATCAACATTTCCCAGGATGGAGAATGGCTGGTATTTGCGGGTAATTTTGGTAACCAGGGTTTTGGTGATTTTGATATTTATATTTCTTATAATACCCCAACCGGTTGGAGCGATCCCATAAATTTGGGCCCCAATATTAATACAGATTTCTGGGAAAGTTCGCCCAGCCTCAGCCCCGACAAAAACACACTTTATTTTAGTAGTAACAAGCCCGGTGGATTTGGTGGAAAAGATCTGTATGTGAGTCACCGCAAACCAAATGGTTCCTGGTCAAAAGCGGAGAATATGGGTGCTTCGGTTAATACAGCGGGCGACGAACTTGCGCCATTTATTCATGCGGATAATCAAACATTGTATTATACTTCAAATGGTCTGCCTGGTTATGGGGGTACAGATATTTATGTGATGCATAAAAATGAAAATGGTGATTGGGGGAAGCCGGAAAATTTAGGCTATCCTATTAATACAATTGAAAATGAAGGCAGCTTATTTGTAGCGTCAGATGGAGTTACAGCCTATTATGCAAGTGATCGCGCGGATTCGCGTGGTGGCCTGGATTTATACAAATTTATTTTACCAAAAAATACACGTCCAATAAAAACATTATACGTGCAGGGAAATGTATATGATTCTATTACCAAAAAAAATATTCCCTGCGCCGTAGAGTTGAGTGATGATTCCACGCAACAATTAATGACGCGCGTTCAAACAGATGAAACAGGTTTTTATTTTATCACTTTGCCTGTAGGAAAAAATTACACCTTTACTGTAAACCGTAAAGGTTATTTATTTTACAGTGACACATTTGATTTGAAAAAAGAAGATGCATTTACAACTGTAGTAAAAAATATTGCTTTGCAACCAGTGACTTTAAATGCAACGGTAATTTTAAAGAATATCCGTTTTGAAACAAACTCATTCCAGTTACTTTCTGTGAGTATTATTGAGTTGGAAAAATTAGTACAATTAATGCAGGATAATGCCGGGATTAAAGTGCAGGTAAGTGGATATACAGATAATGTGGGCAATGAAAATGATAACCAGGTTTTATCTGAAAAAAGGGCAAAAGCTGTGGTGGATTATTTGGTGCAAAAAGGGATCAGCGCATCTAGGCTTACCTGGAAAGGATATGGGGAAACAAAACCCCTCACAACCAATGATAGTGAGGAAGGACGTGCACAGAACAGGAGAACTGAATTTACGATTACAGGCTTGGAATAAGACTGTATCTGTTAAAGAAAACCACAGAAAAAATCAATATAGTGGTAAATGTGCCTTATTTAATGAGGAATAAATATTTATGGAAATAAATTTGCCGTTGTATTATTAACAGTGCAATTTTATATGGAAAGGGAATTGTTTTTACCAATAAAAGAAATATCATTTACCCGGGAAAGGGTGAATGCAGAAATTAGTGTATTTAAAAAGATACTCCCGTTTATAGAATCTTTTCAATCCTTTGGTTCAACGCATGAAATTTTTGATTTCCAAAAATACCAGAAATTAAAAAGCCATAAACGGAAATTAAAAATTTACAATACCGGCTTTGAACAATCAAACAGGTATTTTGCAATCTGCAAAAACTGATAAAAGTTTACACAAGGATTTTATTTCAATACACCTAAACCTTTACCCACTTTTGTAAATGCAGCGATGGCTTTATCCAAATGTTGCTGTGTATGTGCGGCACTGATCTGAACGCGGATTCTTGCCTGTCCTTTTGCCACAACAGGGAAAAAGAATCCTATCACATAAATATTTTCTTCGAGCAATTTTGCTGCAAAATTTTGTGCAATCACTGCATCATATAACATAATTGGAACGATTGGATGTACCCCTTCTTTGATGTCGAAACCAGCGGCGGTCATTTTTTCCCTAAAATATTTTGTATTCTTTTCTAATGTATCACGCAGGCCTGTGGTTTCGGTAAGCATATCAAAAACCGCGATGGAAGCACCAACAATAGAAGGCATTACTGTATTGGAAAAAAGATATGGCCTTGAACGCTGGCGCAACATTTCTATAATTTCTTTGCGGCCACTGGTAAATCCACCACTCGCTCCACCTAACGCTTTACCCAAAGTTCCCGTGATCAAATCAATTTTTCCCATCACACCTCTGTACTCATGCGTGCCTCTGCCTGTTTTACCAATGAATCCGGTTGAATGGCATTCATCTGACATTACAATCGCATCATATTTTTCAGCCAATTCACATATTTTATCCAACTGAGCAATAGTGCCATCCATACTGAAAGATCCATCCGTAACAATAATGCGGCTTCTGGCGGAAGCAGCTTCTTTTAATTTATTTTCCAGATCATCCATATCGTTATGCGCATAACGCAGACGCTGTGCTTTGCATAAACGCACGCCGTCAATGATGGAAGCATGATTCAACGAATCACTAATAATGGCGTCATCTTCATTAAATAAAGGTTCGAAAATACCGCCATTCGCATCAAAGGCAGCTGCATATAAAATAGTATCATCCGTACCGAGAAAATCGCTGATTTTCTTTTCCAGTTGCTTATGAATATCCTGTGTGCCACATATGAACCGCACACTGCTCATGCCATAACCGTGTGAATCAATTGTTTTTTTTGCCGCTTCTATCACTTTTGGATGAGAAGAAAGACCGAGATAATTATTAGCGCAAAAGTTCAATACCGTTTTACCATTAACGGTAATTTCAGGGCCTTGTTCACTGCTGATGATGCGCTCGTTTTTAAACAAGCCTGCGGATTCTATTCCGGCAATTTCCTCTTTTACTCTATTGACAAATTTCTCATTCATAAGACAATACATTTTTACAAATATACATGCTCGTTTCTTGTTTTGGGTTTGTTGTTTTGTGTTCGGGTTTGTGGTCACTATAATATTTCAAGATCTAAAAAATTGTTTTGATAAAAAAATACAAGTTGCTGTAACTTATCTTTCCATGAAACGTATAATGAACGAAATTGCATTCCAAAACGACAAGAAGGAATTTATGACTGAGAAAGATTACAATGAATGTGTACATCAATACGCGGATAACGTTTTTAGATTTATTATAAAAAACCTGCGTCATGAAGAAGACGCAAAAGATATTGTGCAAAGTGCATTTGAAAAACTCTGGATAAATAAAGACCAGGTGGAACAAGCGAAAAGCAAATCATATTTATTCACCGTGGCCTATAATCAAATGATCGATCATTTGAGGAAAAGCAAAAGGGTGCAATTAAAAGATGCTTTCCCCGAAAGTGCAACGCGGATCAGACCGGCGCATGACCTGAAAAAAAATTTACAGGATGCATTGAACAGATTGAATGAAGTACAAAGAAGTTTGGTAATGCTAAAAGATTATGAAGGATATAATTATGAAGAAATTGGAAAGATCACAGGATTGAACGGTAGCCAGGTAAAAGTGTATTTACATCGTGCACGGCTTGCATTAAGATCTTATTTGGTAAGCCCTGAAAATATTGTTTAAAATAATAACAATGAACATGGAAGCAATGAACAGAAACAATTATGAAGAATATTTCCTGCTGTATATGGATAAGGAATTATCTTCTGATGAAAATAAAATGGTAGAAGATTTTATGCAAAAAAATCCGGACCTGGCACAGGAATACAATTCACTCACAGTAGTAAAATTACAACCGGATCATGCTATTTTATTTGATAATAAAAATGAATTAACCAGGCATGAATCTTTTATACATGCAGGAAATTATACAGAAATGACTTTACTGTATATTGATAAAGAATTAAGCCATGAAGAAAATATTTTTGTAGAAAAATTTTACGGGCAACACCCGGAACTGCAACGTGAAATGGATGCATTGCAATATACAATTTTGCCGGAGGAGCACATCATTTTTACTGATAAAAAAAGCCTGTATAAACATGAAGGAAAAGTACGTTATATGTCCTGGAAAAAATATGCTGTGGCAGCCGCGGTTTTATTATTCATTTTTGCAGCATGGTTGTTATACCCGGCCAAAACAGATCTTCCAATTACAGCGAAAACGAATCCAGGAGAGCCTTCAAAGATTGAACAAAAAAGTCATCAACCCGGCACAAAAAATGATTCTCTAAAAAATATTGTTTTACCAAACCCGCAAAATGAACGTGTAATTGTAGCAGAAGAAAATAACCAGCCAGGTAAAAAAGAAATTAAGGAAGGCCAGAAAATTCTAAAAAATAAAGTGCCGGAAATTCATAATACACCTGTACTTGTTGCAAACAATGTTTCCCCCCAAGAAAAAATAATACTACCATCAGCAAATAATGATTTAAATGTTTTTTCTGAACGTGAAAAATTGCTTAATGAAAAAGAATCTGTGGCAGATAATAAAGATTACAGCATTTCCATTTATACTTATGAGCCACCGGCCAAAACAATCCAGGCAGCGGCGTATAAAGAACTGGACACTTCACCCGAAGATGGCAATACGCTGGCCATCGGGACTATTGCCATCAATAAAGAAAAATTGAATGGCTTACTTAAAAAAGCAGGCAGTCTCTTTGGAAAAAAAGCCAAAGAAGAAAAAAATGAAAAAGATGTAAAGGTTGCAAACCTGAAAATAAATTATAATTAATAATCACCTATAATACATACAAAAATGAAACAACTTGCATTTGCAATAGTGGCAATATTATGCCTTCAAACAACGTACGCACAATCAGATACCATTCCGCCGAATCAGCCGGACACTATTAAAGTGGGCAATTTTATCATCATTAAAAAAGATAAAAAAACAACAGCAGAAAATGGAAATACCAATATTAATATTTCAATAAATCCCGGTGACAAAACAAACTATAAAAAGAAACATAGTACCGTTAGTACAAACTGGCTGATCCTCGACCTGGGTTTTGCAAACCTGCGTGATAAAACAGATTATGGTTCTGTTGCAGCTAATAATTACGTGCACGCAAATGGCGGTGCGCCTTTTACCAAAGATGACATGAAATTGAATACTGGAAAATCATCCAATGTGAATCTTTGGTTTTTTATGCAAAAATTAAATTTGACGCACCAGGTAGTGAACCTGAAATATGGCCTGGGACTGGAAATGTATAATTACCGATACGACAATAATATTTCTTACAATAAAAATCCCGCTTACATATTCAGGGACAGCGTGGATTTTTCTAAAAATAAATTATACGTTGGTTATATTACCGTGCCGTTAATGATCAATATTAATGCGACACCGGGTAAAAGAAATGGATTTAGTTTTAGTGCAGGTGTAAGTGCCGGTTATCGCATCGGTAGCAAGAATAAACAAATCAGTGATGAAAGAGGAAAAGAAAAAATCCGTGGAGATTTTGACCTCAATCCTTGGCGCTTTGCATATGTGGCTGAAATGGGTATCGGACCAGTGCGAATTTATGGAAGCTACAGTATCAACGCCCTGCACCAGGAGGGGCTCGTTCAATATCCGTATGCATTTGGCCTGCGGTTGAGTAACTGGTAAATGGATTGTCCTAAAATAATTGTCTTAAAAGTCATCCACATAATTGGATGGTTTTTTTTTTGATTTTTTTAAAAAAAATTTATACGAACCGACAAAAAAATCCGTTCTAAAAAAAAATAATCTATTGCAAAAATTTACATAGCATCTTTTTTACCTAAAAGTAAATTTCTGTGATAATGAAAACCCTGTTCCGCTACGCCTGTATCCTGTTATTGATTGTTTTTTCCACTTCATTTCAATATACTAATCCGCCGGGAGAATCCTATTATATTGTGATCTCCAAGAAAAAATACGAGTTGCGCGTTTATGACAGCAAAGGCTGGCTGGTAACATTTCCGGTAGTCTTTGGCAGCAATGATCCTGGTGATAAATTAATGGAAGGCGACAGGCGCACACCGGAAGGTACTTTTACTATTATCAGTAAACGTGTGCATGAAAAATGGGACCGCTTTTTAATGCTGGATTATCCGAATGCAGATAGTTACAGAAAATTCAATGATCGCAAAGCGCGTGGACTCATTCCACAAAATGCGAGTATCGGTGGTGGCGTAGGAATTCATGGCACCTGGCCACATGAAGGCTACGCTGTGGATCAGTATCAAAACTGGACATGGGGTTGTATCAGTATGAAAAACCAGGACGTGGAAGAATTATTTCAAATGATTCCCGTCGGCACAAAAGTGACAATACGCGAATAATTATTTTGCATTAAGAAACTCAGTAACGATTGTGGACCATTTAGGAAAATTATTTCTGCAAAGGCTTTCATGCCCACAATTTTTATACACCACCAATTCTTTTTTGGGCGTGTTTATATTTGTATAAATATCATCTATTTCCTTTCGTGTTACTTTATCATCATCTTCTCCCCATTGCAGCAATACCGGGCATTTCACAGATTTAATATATTCTTCAGGCTTATTATTAAATGCCCAGCAACGCGTTTCCACACTTCCCCAAAATAAAAGTATTGAACTGAGTGGTTCTGAGGGTAATTTCATAGAACGCATCCTGCCTTCAGCAGCTTCTCTCATGGTGCCAAACGGAGATTCGAGAATAATTTTATATGGCTGTATATAAGGATAATCATGTATCGCTTTTGTAATGGTTGCCGCGCCCAATGAAACCCCAAACATGGCAATATTTTTTTCTCCAGAATTTTTTACCTGATCATAAACAGCCTTCACATCCTTTGCTTCAAAATAACCAATTGTACAAGTGTTTCCTGAACTTTGACCATGCGCCCGAAAATCTGCCATGATAATATTCCAACCTTGTTTATAAAAAAAAGTAGCATCCGGAATGATACCACTGCGACAACTTCCATGACCATGAAACATGAGTAATGTGCCTTTGGCTTTTATGGAATCGTAAGCCGGGTGTTTCAAATTCCAGCAGGCGAGTTTGAAACCATCTTCCGTTAAAATAGTTTCATTTGTATGTGGTACACTCAAAGAATCTACCACTTTTTCTTTGGCCACTTTTTCTCCGAAAATCAGGGTATTTGCTTTTTGAAAAAAATTCATTTGAGAAAAATGAATGGCCGGCAAATCATCATAGAAATGCGTGAAGCGATAGGCCTGAACGGCACAAATAATATTTATTAAAATACATAAAATGCCTGCTATCCATAAGATTTTTTTTATTGCAGGTTTCATTTAATTTAAATAAAAAAGTGATTTATGAAAATCGCTGATCAAAGATCAATTGTGCTTTTCCCCATATAAGTATGCAATACTTCCGGAAGAAGTATACTGTTCTCAGTTTGATTATTTTCTAACAGGCACGCATAAATACGTGGCAGCGCAAGCGAGCTTCCATTTAGAGTATGTACCAATTGCATTTTTCCATTTTCATCTCGGTACCTGCATTTCAGGCGATTGGCCTGGTAACTTTCAAAATTACTTACACTGCTTACTTCCAGCCATTTATCCTGTGCAGCACTATAGACTTCAAAATCATACGTTAATGCAGAAGTGAAACTCATATCACCACCACATAATAAAAGAATGCGATAAGGAAGCTTAAGTGCCTGGAGCAATTGCTCCACATGCGCCACCATTTCCTCGAGTGTATCATAACTTTTCTCAGCTTCTGTGATTTGAATGATCTCCACTTTTTCAAACTGATGCACGCGGTTCAGCCCGCGGACATCTTTTCCAAAACTTCCTGCTTCCCTGCGAAAGCAGGGTGAATAAGCAGTCATTTTTACCGGCAAATCTTCCTGTTTTAAAATCGTATCGCGATAAATATTTGTGACCGGCACTTCCGATGTGGGGATCATATAAAAATTATCTGCCGGCATAAAATACATCTGGCCTTCTTTATCCGGCAACTGTCCGGTGGCAAAAGCAGAAGCTTCATTCACCATAAATGGCGGGATATATTCTGTATAGCCGGCCTTTGTATTGTAATCCAGGAAATAATGAATCAATGCACGTTGCAATTTTGCGCCAGTCCCTTTATATAAAGGAAAACCACTACCGGTAATTTTTGAGCCTGTTTCAAAATCAACCAGGTCAAACTTTTTGATAAGATCCCAATGCGGTAATGCAGCAGTTGAAAGTGTTGGTTTTTCCCCGCCCTCCCTGATAATTTTATTATCTGCAGGAACTTTTCCATCCGGTACTTTATCAGAAGGTAAGTTTGGGATCGTAACCAATGCATCTTTCAACTGATTTTCCAGCATTCCCAATTTTTCTGCAAGAGGCGCCAGTTTGTTTTTTAATAAAATGACTTCCTCTTTTATACTGTTTGCTTTTTCCACTTCGCGTTTTGCCATCAATAATCCTGTTTCTTTTGAAAGGGAATTTATGTTTGCCTGAATACTTTCATTTTCTGTTTGTATTTTTTTTATTTGCTCATCCAGGGCAATAATGGAATCAATGCGTTCAATTTCCCTGAAATGCTTTTTCAAAAGTTTCGCTTTTGCCCCTTCCGGGTTTTGCCTTAAAACCTGTAACTGCAACATGTGTATGTAAAATTTCGTGCAAAGATAAATGACCGTTTTTTAATGTTTAAAATAACCGTAGATAAAGGTTTATAAATATATGGTAAAGCCCTAATTTCGCGGCATGATTATCCAGGATGACTTGCAGCAAAGATGGTGGCAGCTCGAAATGAAACTCATGGATCGCTTTGGGAAAAAGCCGGATATGGAAGCTATTTTATTTTTAATTGGCATGCAGGAAGTGAATTTTATTCAAAAAAAGATCACCAAAGAACAAAAGCAGGACCTGATGCATGTGGCTATTTGCAGGATATTATCGCCTGCCGGTTTTTATGAAAATATTGGAACTGATGAAGACGGATGGCCTCAATTTGCACAGTTGAAAGAATTGCCCGCCAGCTCATTAATGGAACAGGAAAATTTCCTGAAAGATTTTATTTTATTTTATTTTGAACAACAGGAATTATAAAATTATTTATGAAAAAAAAATTATTAGTCGTTATTGCTTTATGCATTGGAGTAATTGGATTTTCCCAATCCGGAAAAACAAATGCAAAAACGATACATAAACCTATGATGGTACAAATCAGTACAAATTTTGGAAACATTATTATCCAGTTATCGGATTCAACGCCATTACACAGGGATAATTTTGTGAAATTGGTAAAGGATCATTTTTTTGACAGCCTTTTATTTCATCGGGTTATTCAGGGCTTCATGATACAAGGCGGCGATCCTGAAAGTAAAAACGCGGATAGCCTTGCCATGCTCGGTTCAGGAGAAGGTCCAGGTGACAGGATACCTGCAGAATTCAATAAAACCCTATTTCACCAGAAAGGCGCACTGGCTGCGGCGCGTGATGACAACCCAATGAAGGCCAGCAGCAATTGCCAGTTTTATATTGTACAGGGCAAAAAAATCAGCGATGAGCAGCTAAATAATATTGAATGTAATATTCGCCAGGAGAATCCATCCTTTTATTATACAGATGCGCAAAGAAAAATGTATAAAACGATTGGAGGTACTCCAATGCTGGATCAAAATTACACCGTTTTTGGCCAGGTAATAAAAGGGCTGGATGTTATTGATAAAATTGCCGCTTTACCTACAGATCAAAATGACAGGCCACTCAAAAATGTAAGAATGAAAATAAAATTGCTGAATTAATTTTTCTTACTATTTTTAAAAACAATTACTGAAATCAAAAAACCTTCAATATGAATTTTCCGGAAAATTTAAAATACACAAAAGACCACGAATGGATCAGGATGGATGGAGAAGCAAATGCTTTGATCGGTATTACGGATTTTGCCCAGGGCGAATTGGGTGATATTGTTTATGTAGATATTTCCACCATCGGAAATGAATTGGCTGAAGGAGAATTATTTGGTACCGTGGAGGCGGTGAAAACCGTGAGTGACCTGTTTATGCCAGTAGCAGGAACTGTATTAGAAGTAAATCCTGCGCTGGAAAAAGAGCCCGAACTTGTGAATACAGATCCTTATGAAAATGGCTGGATGATAAAAATTAAAATCAAAAATAAGGCAGACCTTGATGGTTTAATGGATGTAGCATCTTATCAGAATTTGGTTTCCTAATCTTAAATATATTTGCTCTTCAACTGAATGCCTGAAAACATAAAATATAGCGAAGATGAATTGGTGCTGTTTTTACAAGAGCGGCAAAAAAATGCTTTCGACTATTTATATGAAAATTATTCAGGTGCATTATTCCAGATGGTTGTAAGTATTATACCGGACAGGGAAATAGCGAAAGATGTTTTACAGGAAGTTTTTATAAAAATATGGAAACAGGTAGAAACTTATGACGCTGCAAAAGGAAGATTATTCACCTGGATGCTGAACATTACCAGGAATGCATCCATAGATAAATTGAGAAATAAAAATTATAAGAACACACAAAAAAACCGTGAGTTCACAGAAGACGTATATGATGCAGGTGGTAAGGTATCAATGAATATAGACCATATCGGACTGCGTAAGATGGTACATACTTTAAAGGACGAATGGAAGGAACCTCTGGAACTTTCCTACTTCCAGGGATATACACAGGATGAAATTTCAAAGATATTGGATCTGCCGATCGGTACGATAAAAACAAGGCTGCGTGCAGCTTTGAAAGAATTACGTAAAATAATGATAACTTAGATATACAGTGAATACAGAGGAATACATACAAAGTGGAATTATAGAAAGCTGCGTGCTGGGACTTGCTTCGCAAGAAGAAGTAAGCAGCCTGGAAGCGCTTTGTCTGCAATACCCGGAAATCAAAAAAGCAGTACAGGATTTTGAATTATTGCTGGAAAAAAATGCACTTGACAATGCAATTGCACCTCCTTCGGAAGTTCGAAATAATATAATGAACGCATTAAAAGATGAATTTAATACTGGAAGTTCTCCATCAAAAGTTACGGAATCCAGCGAAGCAACAATTATACCTATTCAACTGAAAGAGAGAGCAAAAGTTTTTAGTTTGTGGAGATATGCGGCAGTAGCTTCCATCATTTTGTTACTGTCAAGCGTAGCGCTGAATTATTATTTTTATTCAAATTACCAGGAATCAAAAAATAATTATGAAGCACTTTTGCTAAATAATAATACCCTGCAGGCGAATAATAATTTATACAAAGCAAAATTCAATTCCCTCCAGGAAAAATTTCAAATGCTGGAAAATCCTGATATGAAAATTGTTCAGTTGAGGGGATTACCAGGTAAAGAAGCTAATACGGCAACCGTTTTATGGGATACGAAATCCAGGGATGTATATTTAATGCCCACTCTCATTGCGCCTCCATCCGGGAAGGAATACCAATTATGGGCAATTGTAGATGGAAAACCTGTAGATGCAGGTATGCTGCAAAATTGTGAAGATGGCATGTGCAAAATGAAAAACATGCCGGATGCGCAAGCTTTTGCAATCACTTTAGAAAATAAAGGCGGCAGTAAAACACCGGATATGAACTCCATGTATGTTATTGGCAAGATCTAAGAAGCTATTTTTTAACCTTACTTTCTCTCTTCCATTTAGCGAGATAAAATAAAATTTAATTTATCTTTTACTTTTTGCACAGTTGGAATCATTGCTTCTTCCAGGGAAAGTTGTATTGGAACTGCCGGTAAATTCAAAGCGCCCATCACTTCTACAGGTCCATCCAAATATTGGAAACAATGTTTGGAAATGCGGCTGGCAAGGGCTTCGGCGAAGGAATTATTTTGTTGTTCTTCCGTCAGCACTAAACAGTTTCCATGTTTTTTAACTGTCGCAAAAATCAATGCTTCGTCCACAGGAAATAAACTGCGCAAATCAATGACTTCAATTTTTTCTGGAAAAAAAGTGGCAGCAGCTTTTGCCCAGAAAACACCCATACCATACGTAATTATACAAGCTGTTTCACCAATACGCATTTTTTCATCAGATGCCTGTAAAACTGAAAGGCCTTTTCCGATTGGTAAAATGTAATCCTCTGCAGGTTCAATCGTTTTTGCATCTTCGGTTCCAGGTACTTTGCTCCAGTATAACCCTTTATGTTCCAGCATAATCACGGGATTTGGATCATAAAATGCAGCTTTCATTAACCCTTTCATATCAGCAGCATTGGAAGGATAGCAAATTTTTATACCTTTTACCGAAAGCAATGTAGATTCAATACTTCCGCTATGATACGGTCCGCCGCCCCCGTATGCACCTATTGGTATCCTGATGACAACACTTACCGGGTATTTTCCATTCGTCAGGTAACAGGATTTCGCAACCTCGCAAACCAACTGGTTAAAAGCCGGATAAATATAATCGGCAAACTGAATTTCAACAATTGGTTTCAGGCCGAGGGCGGATAAGCCAGCAGTAGAACCTACTATATATGCCTCTTGAATCCCTGTATTAAAAACACGAGTATCTCCAAATTTATCACCTAATGTAGCCGCTTCCCGGAATACACCACCCAATCTTTTACCAACATCCTGGCCATATAAAAGACATTCAGGATGTTGGTGCATAATTTCTTCTATCGCATGCATGGCTGCATCAACCATCACCACTTTTTCACCATTTAAAGGGCTTCTTACCCCTTTTTCTTCAAGTACATTAGTTTTAGCAAAAACGTGATCTGTTACAGATGAAACCGGGGGATCATGTGCAAGTATCGCTTTTTTAAAAGCATTTTCCGCTAGTTGTTTCGCATCATTTTCAATTTTTAAAATTTCGTCGATACTATAGCCATGCGCCAATAAAACCTGCTTTAATTTTGGGTAAGGATCTCTTTCACCATCCGCCTCGAGGTTTGCCGGACTTCTATAAAACTCCTTTCTGACACCGCTGGTATGATGCCCCAATAAGGGTACTGAAGCATGCACTATTACTGGTTTTCTTTCCGTACGCACATAATCAATGGCCTGTTGCATGGTCAAAAAACTTTCTATAAAATCAGTACCATCTATGCTAAATTTTCTAAAGCCGGGAAAGCCCGATGCATATTCATAAGCATCCATTGCCCGCGCTTCTTCCCCCGTTACACTGATGCCCCAATTATTATCCTGGACAAGATAGATGATGGGCAATTTTTTCAATACTGCAAATTGCCAGGCTTCACTTACTTCCCCTTCAGTAATACTATTATCACCCAAACTACAAATAACAACAGGGTTTTCATTAGCGGGGCCTTTTTTTAATAATGCTGATCCTGTATTTTCCATAAACTGAATTCCCTGGGCAATACCGGTAGTTGGGATTGCCTGCATGCCTGTCGCACTACTTTGATGAATGATTTGTGGATATCTCTCAGACCGGTTTGAAGGATGACAATAATAAGATCTGCCACCTGAAAATGGATCATCTGCTTTAGCAAGTAATTGTAACATTAACTGATATGGTTCAAAACCCATAGCAAGCATCAGGCTATCATCCCGGTAATATGGGCTGGCATAATCGCAATTCAAAAGTTGAAGGCCTGTTGCAATTTGTATAGCTTCATGCCCCTTAGAAGTGGAGTGGACGAATTTACACACAGATCTGTTCTCCTCATATATTTCTGCCATCCTCCTGGCAGTAGCCATTAAACTGTATGCTTTCGTAAGTAAATTAAAATCAAACATGTGCAAATATCCGATTCTGAAGGTAAATGCAAAAAAGATATACCGCTTATTTAATATCTACTTCAAAGAGTTTTTCCTTACCAATGTAACCGGTGAGTTTATCGCTGACCACACATTCCCCAACTCCGGCTGGTGTACCGGTATATATGATATCACCAATATGTAATGCAAAATATCGTGAAATATTTTCTATGATTTTTCCCACTGAAAAGATCATATCAAGGCTGTTACCTTTTTGAACAGTTTCCCCATTTAATTCCATGGAAAATTCAATTGGATTTTTTAGATTAATTTCTCTCAAATCAATCCATTCACCTAAAATAGCTGAATGATCCCAGGCTTTGGCTTTTTCCCAGGGCAGGCCTTTTTTCTTTAATTCATTTTGAATATCGCGCGCAGTAAAATCAATACCAACCGTTACTGCATCAATATATTTATCAGCACGGTAATCACGGATGTATTTGCCATTTTTACCAATACGAAAAACCAACTCACATTCATAGTGTAGTTCATTTGTAAATTCCGGGTAATAAAAAGGAAGATTATCTGTAAGAAGGGCGCTTTTGGGTTTGATAAAAATGACAGGTTCAGAAGGAATTTCGTTTTTTAATTCCTTTGCGTGTTCGGCATAATTCCGCCCTACACAAAATATTTTCATAGATAAAATTTTAAGCAATTAATTTGAAACATAAAAATAATCTTAATCTGATTATTCGTCCAAATTTATTCACGAAAATTCCAATTTATTTACCCAGTTCATAGTTGCATCAATCCCTATTGCAGCAAAGTCTTCAATAACTTTTATACAAGTTTCTATTTTTTTTTCAATGAAAGGCATTTCTTCGGGCGACCAGGCGCTTAAAACAAAATCTACCTGCCGGCCTTTTGGGAAATTATTTCCAATTCCAAAACGTAATTTGGGATAAGCATCGGTATTCATAAAATATTGAATATCTTTTAACCCATTATGGCCAGCGTCGCTACCGCCTGCCCTAAGCCTTAGTTTTGATAAAGGCAATGCAAGATCATCTACTATGGTTAATGAATTTCCCAGTTTGATCTTTTCTTTTTGCAGCCAAAATGAAAATGCTTTACCACTGAGATTCATAAATGTCGTAGGCTTAATCACGATGAAATTTTTTCCTTTCCATTTTATTTCAGCAACTTCTACGAATCGTCCGGGTTTAAAAGTCCCTCCATGTTTTTTTACAAATGCGGAGACAACATCAAAACCAATATTATGCCTCGTGTTCTCATATTCCAAGCCAACATTTCCCAGGCCGGCAATTAAATATTTAGACATTTTACAAATTTAAAAACTACAATAAAAGAGCCTGCAATTTTTACAGGCTCTTTATTTAATTATATGAAAGTAACTAAAAATTAATTATGCATTTGTAGCAAGACATCAATAAAATTTTGCCGAATTTGTTTTTCCATATCTGTTTGCTTTCTTGCCGGTATTGCATGCAATTCTAAATTATCTTTTTGCATATTATAAAAGCGCGGGTACAGAGGTGGTTCATCATATAATTTGTACATGGTATCATTAATGTACCTGATCATGGGTTTATTATCAGTAGGATTATTATCCCATTGACAAAAAGACCAGGTTCTGTTAATGCCTGTTTGTCCGGTGAGATTATCATAGAAACTTGTACCATCCAGTGTACCATAATTATTCGGAAGAGGTATTCCTGCTGCATCGGCAAAAGTTGGTAAGAAATCAGTGAAATCAACAAGCGTACTTGTACTTTGGTTAGGGGCTATTCCGCGTGGCCAATATACGACCAATGGAATTCGGGTACTCCACAAAACAGTACCATTTTTCAACCCACGGATAATCATTCCTCTCCATTCTGAATATATATCTACATTCGTAGCATTATCTGTGGTAAATAATATCATGGTATTATTCTTCAATCCTTTTTCCTCAAGATGGGCCATAATTTGCCCGATTTTTTTATCCATATAATTGACCATGGAAGGAAAATATTTCAAATCAGAACGCGCCTGGTCAAACTTTGGATCCCATGTTGCATATTCCGGATCATCTGGCGTAGGAACCCACGGTTTTTGAATTAAGGGCATTGAATAGATTGCAAAAAAGGGATTGTTTGAATTATCATCAATAAAACTATCCAGATAATCCACGTTCATATCTTCTGAATAACGGCCGGCCGTAACACTATCCGGGAGAAAATCTCCGTTTTCATAAAGAATTGGGCTTTTATAACGGCCTTTAAACTGATTAGATGGGTAAGAAAATGGAAGGAAAACTCTGTATTTATCGAATCCTGCTTCTTTAATAGCAGCATCACCACCATCATTTTGCCACTTGCCTACATAACAGGTTGCGTATCCTGCATCATGCAGCATATTACTAATATTGTGTCCTCCGGGTGGTAAAATACCCCAATTGATATAATTCCTGAAATTATATTTTCCGGTAGTAGCTGCTATACGGGAAGGGAAACCATCAGGGTGAGAAAATGCATAATTAAACTGCATACCATGGCTTGCCAAGAAATTTAAATTTGGCGTGCTATAAGATTGGCCGCCTGTATAGTTCGGAATCTCGTAACCTACATCATCAGCAATAATTAAAATGATATTGGGTTTAGTGGATTTGCCTGTCTTATTAAAAGAAGTAAAATCAGTGGACGTTGCATCTGCATTTTCCTGTGGGGTAAAATCTTTTTTACAACTGCTCAGGCTTAAAATTGTAACTCCAAAAAAAACTGAAAACAGGAAGTAAATACGGCGATTTTTGTGTTGGCAATTGAGCGTTTTGGATGTCGAATGCATGGTTAATTTTTTTAGGATTTTAAATTACTGAAATAAAAAGCAGTCGCTCAAAGTTAGTTTTTTCATTAAAAAAAATAACTTTTTTTTTAAAAAGCAACTTAAAAAATGTTCTGATTTTTAATTTGAATCTTACATTCGTCATTTATTTAATTATGCATTGCCTGGAAAACTTG
>JBBRSI010000010.1:0-44283 GCA_038245585.1 Chitinophagales bacterium | reverse complement strand
TTGACCAGCTACGAAACTGATTGGATTGAAAACTTGTCCGTCTGCACTTCTTTCTACGTCAAAACCTTTATTGTTGATCTCATTGGTAGTTGTCCATTTCAGTAAGGACTGGCCATTTTGCATTACACCGTCAAAGCTTTTAAATGTGACAGGTAAAGTATTTGTGTAAAAAACTTCAAATGGCATATCCTGAATTACATCCGGTGCTGTTGCTGGATTACCTAAATCAACCAGGTCTGCCCAAGTGTTGGTTCCAATAGTATGTTGTTTACCATTGAAATCTTCTTGACCGCGTGAGCCAACGATTGTAACCCCTGGTGCAAAATGCCCTCCACCATCAATTGCATGCGTCTGCCATTCTACCCAATAATTTCCTGAATTTAAAACCAGGGCTGCATTGGCTTCTATTTTCCAAACTTTACGTGTTGTTCCGGGAGGTGTTCCTGGAGGAGGCACTTTCGTATTGAAGCAACGGTACATGAGTGAATCATAAGTTACCTTCAATACATTTTTTGTCAAATCTCCAAAAATAATATGAGAAGTTATAAGATCTGGCGGGCCATCCCAGATTTGTAAACGTATAGCATCAAAGGGTGATGATGTGCCCGCAAAGCCTGTTTGGTATGCATAAAAGGCCATTCCGGTTATAGCCCATTGTTGTCCTACAGGAACAAAAAAGTTATCAGCTAAGGAATAAGCAAATCCGGTACCGTAGCCACCGGAAAATCCACTTACCGTGTTGCTTTCGGTATTATTTCCGGCATTGTTTTGCACTTCGCTCCAGGTATAACCGGAGGGTGCGAAAGTGCCATCTTTGGTTTGGGTGCCCGTTGAGAGGCCGCCATTTTTGTAAACGCTTTGTGCGTTACTGGTTCCTGCAATAATTGCTAATGCAGAAAAGAGGAGTAATTTTTTTTTCATGTTTAACAGGTTTGTTTTTTAAAACATAAAGTTATGTATTAAAATGTTCAATTGAAAAATATTTTTTTAATCATTCTATTAAAAAGTATGAATAAGGTAAAACTGTCTTGAATTTTTTGAGGTATGATTTTTGCCTGAAACCAAATCTTTATTAATACAATTCATTTTATAAAATAAAAAATCATGAAAAAAACTTTGATACTGCCATTATTAATTGCATGTATTGGCTTTAGCAGTTGTGATGTAGCTCAACAAGTAATCAACCAGGTAGGAGGAATAAACGGATTATCGTCAGTCGAAGCTGCATCAGGTTTAAAAGAAGCACTGACCATTGGCACACAAAATGGGACGAATGTACTTTCGCAGGCAAATGGATTTTTTGGAAATGCAATCGTAAAAGTACTTATGCCAGCGGAAGCTCAAAAAGTGGAAAGTACATTACGCAGTGTAGGTTTTGGAAGTTTAGTGGATAATGCAATTTTATCCATGAACCGCGCAGCAGAAGATGCTGCAAAATCTGCAACACCCATTTTTGTAAATGCGATTCAGCAAATGACCATTGCAGATGCATTTGGAATTTTAAAAGGAGGTGACTTTGCCGCCACAAATTATTTTAAAGATAAAACAACACTTGCACTCACACAGGCTTTCAGCCCTGTGATCAATAGTTCCCTGCAAAAAGTGGATGCTACCAAATACTGGAAAGATATTTTTACAACCTATAATAGATTTTCCACTAAACCTGTCAATACAGATCTAGGTGCGTATGTAACTCAAAAAGCGATTGATGGAATTTTTTACGAAATTGGTTTGGAAGAGCAAAAGATTCGCCAGGATCCAGCGGCACGTGTAACGGATTTGCTGAAAAAAGTTTTTTCTAATACCAATACGCAAACAAATAATATAAAGCAAAATAAACGGATGTAATTAATACAGTCATCAAAAAAAATACCGCTGGTTTTATCAGCGGTATTTTTTGTTTTAGTATCCTTCGTTTTAAATATCAATTGCTTCGCCATAAGCGGCTGCTGTAGCTTCTTTAATGGCTTCACTCATCGTTGGGTGTGGGTGTATAGCATTCAATATTTCATGGCCTGTTGTTTCTAGTTTTCGTGCAACTGATATCTCAGCGATCATTTCTGTAACATTATTTCCAATCATATGCGCGCCTAATAGTTCGCCATATTTTGCATCATAAATAATTTTTACAAATCCTTCTGTAGCGCCCGCTGCCGTTGCCTTTCCACTGGCCATAAATGGAAATTTGCCAATTTTTAATTCATATCCTGCATCTCGTGCAGCCTTTTCCGTCATTCCAATACTGGCCACTTCCGGAGTACAATACGTACAACCAGGAATATTTCCATAATCCAATGGTTCAGGCTGATGGTCAAATTTCTTTTCCAAATAGGCAATAGATTCTGCAGCAATAACGCCCTCTTTTCCGGCAACATGTGCCAGCGCCGGCCCGGGCGTACAATCCCCAATGGCGTATATTCCGGGGATATTTGTACGGCAATTTTTATCAATGGTAATTTTTCCTTTTTCAGTTTTTATGCCCAAAGTTTCCAGGCCAATATTTTCCAGGTTGGCTACTACGCCTACTGCACTCAATACAATTTCCGCTTCAAATGTTTGCATGCTTCCATCCTGTTTTTTTACCTGCACTTTTAATGGCGATGAATTGGTATCAACAGATTCTACAGTCGCATTTGTAAAAATATCAATGCCTTGTTTTTTCAATTGCTTCTCCAGTTCTTTAGAAATATCTTCATCTTCTACAGGTACAATGCGCGGCATAAATTCAACGATCGTTACTTTGGTTCCCATACTATTATATACATAAGCAAATTCCACCCCGATTGCACCACTTCCTACAATGAGCATAGATTTTGGCTGTGTTGGTAAAACCATGGCTTCCCGGTAACCCACTACTTTATTTCCATCTTGTTTTAAGTTGGGCAATTCGCGGCTTCTGCCACCGGTAGCAATGACGAGGTATTTAAAATCCAGTGTTTGTTTGGAACCATCGGCGGCTATTATATCTAATTGTGTTTTGGAAATAATTTTTCCATATCCCATGATGACATCAATTTTATTCTTCTTCATCAGGAATTGAACGCCTTTACTCATTTTATCTGCAATGCCGCGACTACGTTTGATCACTGCATTGAAATCGGCTTCTGCGCCACTCACATTGATGCCATAATTATTGCTGTGTTTGATATAATCATACACATTGGCACTTTTGATCAAAGCTTTGGTGGGGATGCATCCCCAATTCAAGCAAATGCCACCCAGGCTTTCTTTTTCAATGATCGCTACTTTAAAGCCCAGTTGTGAAGCGCGGATCGCCGCAGGGTAACCACCCGGGCCGCTACCTAAAACAATTACATCATAAGCCATAGAATATATTTAATTTTTGTAAAATGAATTGGCTGCAAAATTACTCGCAAAAAATCACATGGCAAAAGGTGGATAATAGGAATTGAATTTTTCAAATTATTTCGCGGAAATTTTTTATAAAAATAGTAGATTTTTAAAAAACGTTTTATATATTTTAAATAGAACTACGGATTCTGTCTTAAACTGATTTTCAAAACTTCAATACATTACAATGCCAGATACGTTTTCGCAAATTTATATCCAGGTTGTTTTTGCTGTAAAGGGTAGAGAAAACATGATTAGACGACCCTGGAATATAGCCTTGTATAAATATATTTCCGGTATCATTAAAGGTAAAGATCAGAAGCCTATCATCGTAAATGGAATGCCTGACCATATTCATACATTTATAGAATTGAAACCTGGCATGTCAATATCTAATTTAGTCAGAGATATAAAAAATAATTCTTCCAATTTTATAAATGACAATGCGTGGAATAAAGATAAATTTTCCTGGCAAGAAGGTTTTGGCGCATTTTCTTATTCTCATTCACATATAGCCAGGGTGTATGATTATATTTTGAACCAGGAAAATCATCATAAAAAGAAAACCTTTAAACAAGAATACTTTGCATTGCTGAAAAAATTTGAGGTAGATTTTAAAGAGGAATACCTGTTTGAATTTTATGATTAAAATTTCATGAATTATACCACACCATCCTGTTGATTTATCATTATTATATTTTTATAATATCTGCCACCCCTCCGGGGTTTTATTAAGATTTCTGCAAAATATTTTCTACAATAATGCCACCCTTCCAGGGTTTTATTAAAACTTCTGCAAAATGTTTTCTATAGTAATGCCACCCTTCCAGGGTTTTGTTTATGCTCGAAAATAGCATTTTTTGAACTAAATAAATCGATTGATTAGTTTTTGTTCCTTGCGGTTGTTTGTAAACAAAATGCCGCAGTTTTTGCACTTAAATCTTTGCTTACCATCGCGGATTCCCCACCTAATTACTTCTAAAAACCCGCAGCTCCAGCAACGTTTTTTTTATCATAATTTTAAAATGAAAAAAGTTTGATGAAACACGTTTCATCAAACTTCGCTCAAATCTTTTACACTATTGCTTTTCAAGAGATTTTACCAACCATTTTTCAGTAATATGCCTATTTTTATAAAAATGGTACGCTTTCGTGGGTTAGTGTTTTATTTGGCATATCTAAAGCACAATCTAAGTAAGCATTTTAGACCATTATTATTAAATGATTAATTCAAATTAAAGAAAATCAAGAAGTGAAAATTTAAATCCAATTACTGATTGAAAATATTCTCAAAACCCCGGCGGGGTGGTAAGATTATAGTCTCATCCAAGGTTAATTATTTGCTAAGTTATATTAGGAACACAATCTAAAAAAGCGTACAACAAATTTATTGTTGAGCAATTAAATCAAATTTGCAGGAAATTAAGAATTGAAATTATTCTGCGTTTACTGATTGAAAATATTCTCAAAACCCCGGAGGGGTGGTAAGATTATAGAAACAATGATGAGAAATTAATTCTAAAACCCCGAAGGGGTGGCAAAATATATTCGAGTGAAGTTTTTCGATAAGATTAAAAACCAGGCATAACCTTTTCAAATTTGCTTTGCCCTGACATCATTAAATACCAAATAATTTGATGGAAATGAAAACTCCGGCGGCTTGTTTTCAAACATACCAAAAACGCAACTGCCGCTGCCACTCATGGATACATAAGCCGCTCCTTGTTTATATAAATATTCTTTGATTTCTTTTATCTGCAAATACTTTTTGAATACGGAAGTTTCAAAATCATTCACCAGGTTTTCTTTCCAGGAAGAAACCGGCATTTGAATTATATCGCGTAATGATTTATTTCTTTGCATGGGAATCACTTGTGAAAATGCCCAGGCTGTATTGATCGCTACGCCAGGGAAAACGAGGACAAAATGATATGCAGAAAGATCCAATGTTATTTCATTTAAAATTTCCCCGCGGGAACTTGCCAGGCAGGGTTTATTTAATATAAAAAACGGGCAATCACTACCGAGTGCTAATGCATATTCAGCAAGCTTTTCGCGAGAAATTCCCAGGTTAAATTTTTTATTTAGAAGCAGGAGCATGTTAGCCCCGTCAGAACTGCCTCCACCGAGGCCTGCTCCAACCGGAATATTTTTATGTAAATGAGTTACAACGGCAGGGAGCAAGGGAAAATCTTTTTTTAATAAATGCCAGGCTTTGCTGCAAAGATTATCCTGTGCATTCATTTCCACTGGAATGCCGCTCATGGAGAAAGTTGACACTGAATTAGCCGGTCCGGATTCAATAACCTCCAGTATATCAATGAGAGAAAGTGCAATAAATATGGTTTCAATAGTATGATAATTATCATCCCGCTTTGAAAGAATATGCAGGCCAAGATTGATCTTGCAATTGGGGAATATCAGCATGCTTGAAAATTTATTAAACGGAAAGATGAGTTATTTTCGCTTATTGAGCTCATCCCTTATTGCAATGGCACGTATATAATCTTCCTGCTCCAGCACATCATTTAAAAGTTTATTCAATTCATCCAGGCTGAGCATGGACAATTCATTATCAGGCTTTCTTCCTACTTCTTCCACTTTGATGTCTGTCTTCTTTTTTTTGCCACCATCATCCATTAAAATGCCGGCTGTTTCAAGGATATGGTCGTAGGTATAAATAGGGCAGCCAAAACGTACCGCCAACGCGAGCGCATCACTCGTACGGCTGTCAATTTCAATAGTATCATGTTCGCTTACGCAAACCAATTTTGAATAAAAAATACTTTCCTGCAAATCATTGATCACTACTTCCATCAGTTCCACATTAAAAGCATTCATAAAATTTTTCATCAAATCGTGTGTGAGTGGGCGGCTGGGGTGCATATTTTCAAGTGCCACAGCAATGGCCTGTGCTTCAAATCCACCAATGACGATGGGCAACCTCCTGAGTCCATTCAATTCGCCCAACACGACTGCATAAGAATGAGTTTGCGTAATACTATGGGATAATGCCACAATTTCAATTTCAATTTTCTTCATAATATTTTAAATCCCTTTGTAGTTGTGCAGGCAAAAATAAACAAATCAATATAAAAAAAATTCTTTTACATTTCCTTCCCAGAAATATTTAAAAAAAGGATGGCGAAAAAGCAGGATAAATTGGAATGCATTATTTTAGCCCAAAAATTTAACGACAGATTGATTTATGAAAATATTTGTAACCGGTGGGACCGGCTATTTAGGGAATAAATTAGTTGCGGAACTTTCAGCATCCGGAAAAGAAGTCAATGCAATTTGTCACAACCCTTCCAAAAACAAGTTTTTGCAATTTCCGGGAGTAAAAATTTTTGAAGGCGATACCAGGGATCCGGCATCTATGAAAAAAGCAATGCAGGGATGTACGCATGTATATCATTTGGCAGGCTATGCGCGTGTATGGTCGAAGGATCCGGAAAATTATTATGCGATCAATGTGGGTGGCACAAAAAATATCCTGGATGCCGCTATTGAATGTGGTGTTGAAAAAGTTGTTTATACATCGACAGCTGGTGTACTCGGACCTTCCCGCGAAAAACCCGTGAATGAATCTGATAAAAGAATTGGTAAAATTTTAAATGAATATGAAGATTCAAAAACACAGGCAGAAAATCTTTGTATAGAATATGCCCAAAAAAAAGGGTTGAATGTGACGATCGTAAACCCACCACGTGTTTATGGGCCGGGTCTGCGTTCAGAAAGTAATGGCCTTAGTAATATGATAAAACAATACCTGGAAAGTAATTGGCGAATTATTCCGGGTGACGGGGAAGGAATTGGAAGTTATGTGTACATAGATGATATAATTCGTGGGCATATCCTGGCTATGGAAAAAGGCAGGCCGGGGGAACGCTATATTTTATCCGGCGAAAATGCGACTTATAATGAATTTTTTAAAACTCTTGCAAAAGTTTCCGGTACCAAAAAGAATTTAATAAAACTACCTTTACCTATTATGCTTTTCGCAGGGCAATTCATGTTGTTTAAAACTAAACTTACCGGTAAGCCTCCTTTGCTCACGCCAAAATGGATAAAAAAATATACAGATAATTGGGCGCTTGATTGTGAAAAAGCAAAAAACGAACTTGGATATTCATATATTTCATTGGAAGAAGGGTTTAAGAAAACATTGGAATGGATAAATGAAAATAGAGATTTACAATAGCCTAACTTTATTAAATGAACAATGAAAATGATGCGGGAGAAATTTTGAATACACAAAAGGATCAAATATTTTATACATTGATCACAGGCGCGAGTGAAGGAATTGGCAGGGCATTGGCCATAGAATGTGCTTCCCGTGGTATGCATATTTTGCTGGTGGCTTTACCCGGAAAGGATTTGAATTTGCTCGAAGAAAAAATCAAAGATACCTATCATGTTTTCTGCCATTCCTTTGGCATTGATCTTTCACAACATTGTAGCTCTACTGCAATATTTGATTGGACAAAAAATAATGGGTATCATATCAACACGCTTATAAATAATGTTGGAATCGGATCCAAGGGATTATTTGAAGCCATGAGTACAGATTTTTATTATCACCAGGTAAATCTCAATATCCTGGCGGGTTGTATAATGACCCGGGAATTTTTGGATGAATTAAAAATAAATGCACCGGGATATATAATGAATGTGGGTAGCCTCGGCGGGTTTTATGCCATGCCAGAGAAAACTGTGTATGCAGCAACAAAAGCTTTTGTGTATACATTCAGCAGGTCATTGCGGGTAGAATTGAAAACATATGGCATATCTGTAAGTGTTTTATGCCCGGCTGGAACCAATACCAACAAAAGTACAACTGCCAGTAACGCAAGCCTGAAAGGGGCGGCAAGGCTGACTGTCATGCAACCCTGCGAAGTAGCCAAAGTAGCCATTGACGGAATGCTTGCAAAAAAATCAAGAATCATTCCCGGTTATTTTAATAAATTATGCTATCACCTCAGTCGCATTGTTCCTGAATTTATTCAAAATATTTTTATTGAAGATATATTCAGACATGTAAAAAAACATAAGTATTAAAAATTTTATTGCAGATCAATTTCCTCCTGTTTAATTTGCAGTAAAACAAAATGGCTGCCTCCATTAAGATGTTTTAATTTCAATTACAAAATTACCTGATCGCTGTTCATGAAATTTTCCATTAAAAAGAAACATACTAAAATTGTCATAGGGGTCATACTTTTTTTTGTGATCCTGCTGGTTGGTGGGAATTATTGGTTCAGACACAATATTGAAAATATAATTCAAAACCTTGTTGCCAAAGAATCGGGTGGAAAATACCGCCTTGAAATTCAGAAAATAAAATACCATGCCCGGCAGCAAAAACTGGAAGCATTTAATGCACACTTATATGTGATGGATTCTTCCTTGCAGGAAAGCAGGACGGATGTAAAATTTCCTTACCTGGAATTGCAGCTGAAAAATATCTGGGATGTAATTTTTCGTAAAAAACTTGTTCTGGATTCTGTTATTTGTAATGCACCGACTTTCAATATCAGGCCTTCTGCTAAAGATACAAGCCGAAAAATTTCTGTACCTGAACAATTGGGAGAATTATATGTACAGATAGAGAATGTAATGAACAATATGCAGGTGAAAAAACTGCGGTTTACAAAAAGTAATTTTAATTTATTTCCACCGGCTGATACCACACAGGTTATTCGACTGCGCGATATTGATTTTGGCGTGGATGGATTTGGCGTAAATGTGCAAAGCAATAATACCAGCCAGTTTTTTTTCAGTGAAAATATTTTTGTGCGTTCTGGCCCTCAGTCTTTTATTTTCCCGGATGGCTTACATGGCCTGGATTTCAGCAGCCTCACCATTTCAACTGACAAAAAATTAATTGCCATAAATGACTGTACACTCACCGGTGAAAGCCCGGATAGTACCTCCGCAAAATATAGAATTCATTTTGATACTTTGAAATTGGTCAACACAGACTTTACGGCATTGTACAGAAAAAGCCTGATCAAAGTAGATACCGTTTATTGCCAGAATTCTGAAATCAATTTCATGTTTAACACACATAAAAAAAATAAAAAAATCTCCGCAGATACAATGATTAATAGTGTATTGAAAGGTTTGTTCGGAGATATACAGGTCAATTATATTGGGATCATTAATTCTGATATTTCTGTAAAAACACAACGTGATAATAAGATCCTCACTTTTTCTTCCAAAGGGAATAATTTCAGGTTAAGAAAGATCAACATTGCTTCGCAGAATGATAACCCGGTGCAGGTGGAAAGTATAGATTTTGATGTAAAAAATTACCGTTCATTTACAGATGACAGTCTATATGAAATAACTTTTGACAGCGTTTCCCTGACGAATCGCGAATTGAAACTTGTTAATTTCGGGCTCATTCCCGGCAGCAAAAATAATGATCATGCTTTGCGTGCATTAACTATTCCTAGCCTAAGTTTAAAAGGACTTTCTCTGGGTGATTTGATCTTTGATAAAACCATTAAATTGCAGGAAGCAATTTTGGAAAATCCTGCAATCATTATTGAAAGCAGGGGAAATAATGAAAATAAGATCAGGAAACCACTTTTCGAAATATTTGATGATATAGAAAAATATTTTGCAGTTCAGCAATTGTCAATTAATAATGGCAATGTACAATATCGCTTTTCCAGTGGCAAGAATCATACATTGAATTTTGAAAATGTAAATGCTTCCGTTTTATTAAAAGATCTTTTAAGTTCTTCGCGCGTAAGTGGCGTAGAGACATCCATTGACCGGTTATCATTTTCGAAAGCAGTGTATAATAATGGTTTGCAAAATATTCTCTTAAATAATGGCGTACTGGATGGTAATAAAAAGAATTTTTCCATTTCAAATTTAGATTATACCGACAAAAATGAATTGCTGAATTTGAATGCAACAGGGCTGCTGCTTTCCGGTATTAATATCAATGATTCCGCGGATGAAGAAAGAATTAACCTGGCTCAACTCTCCTGGACAAATGGAAAAATTTCCTCACAGCGTGCTCCCGAAAATGTAACAAAGGAAAAATCAATTCTGCCAATTTCTATTTATATCAATTCAATTGAGTTGCCCAATACTTCACTTCAGTTAAATATGCCGGGAAGTTTGCAGGTGCAAACATTTTTGAATCATTTAAATATTGAAAACTTTAGAAAGCCGAATGATGCCGCCATTCATTTTGATAAAGCTTTTTTTGACGGAAGTTCCTTAATGTTGCTTTCGCCAGGCATTGCTGTTTTCACAGATTCATTTAATATTAATAATGACAATAAATCATTTTTAGAAAATGTTTCAATGCGCTATACTTCTGCCAAAGACAGTATGATTATAAAAATTCCGCAATTATCAGGAAACCCCTCGCTCACCAATTTTTCTAATATTAAAAGTTGGAATGGCTTTCATTTATTTCAACCAGATATTCAATGGTACATCCACAAAGAAGCAGGTAAAAATGCACCCCAAAATACAGCATATAAAACGCCGGTTATATTGGAAAATACCAGTGTGGATTCAGCGAAACTGCATATAGAAAGTTATGCAGCCAATGATACTTTGCAAATTGATATACCCCGGATTTCATTTTTATTAAATTATGCTTTATTCAATGATACTACTGCTTTGCGTGGATTGAGTGCGTCATTATATGGAATGAATGTTAGCACTGTTCATGGTACTTCATTGGCAGCACCTGGTGTAAAATTGACTTTTCAAATAGATACTGTTCAATTGCTCCCGAATAATAATTTTAATATGCAAGCCAGCGCCCTGCATTTTACTTCACCTGATATTTTAATAAAAGGTAAAAAAGAAATAGTACTTACACAAACAGAATTGGCTATTCCCAAACTTGCTTTTACAGAAAAAAATATAGATGACTGGCAAAATGTTTTAATCAATCATACAGACACAAAATTAAAATTCAGTACTTCGCTGAATGTTAAACCCGGCAATTTTTTGTTGAATGGAATTCAGTTTTCAGCAAAAGATTCTTTATTGCAACTGGATTCAATGGCATTCATTCCGCCCTTTTCAAGTGATTCATTTTTTGCACAGCAAAAATGGCAAAATGATTATCAGCAATTTCATATAGGCAAGATATTATTCGACAAAATTGATGCATCTGCATTGATTGCAAAAAAGTTTTCTGTGAATGCACGCTCAGTAATGGTCAACGATGCATTTATAAAAATTATTAAAGACAAAAAATTAACTGTTGAGCAGCATATCATCAAACCTTTACCTGTACAGGCTTTGCGTAAAATTGATTTCCCATTGCGACTTGATACATTGAATTTGATCAATGGAAATGTACATTATGTAGAATTGCCGGGCAATAATAAACCGGGTCTTGATTTGAATATTGGTCATTTAAATGCTTCTGTTTTTAATATTAAAAATGCATCAGACAATCTACACGACAGCCTGAATATTTCCGGTACCGGAAAGATCAATGATGTAGTGGATGCGCAAATATTTATGAATCAATCTTACATGGATACAGCAGGCGGTTTTCGGTTTGCTGTACACGTTTTTCCTTTCGAAGCAACTACAATCAATCCTTTGCAGCAGGATCTTACAAAGGTTCGCTTTACTAAAGGCCATATTGATTCAATAAATGTACATGCTAATGCAGATAATAAATCAGCCAATGGAAATGTGGAGATTCATACAAAGGGCTTAGCTATTGCAGCATACCATGAAAATGAAAGTATAAAGACGCCACTTTTAACACGCATTAAATATTTTATTGCCAATACTTTTATCCTGAAAAAAGAAAAAACAAGAACAGCCGAATTCTCAGTAAACCGGATAGAAGAAAAATCTGTCTTCAATTATTGGATCAAAATAATGCTGGCAGCAATGAAATCTGTAGCTGGTATAAAATCAAAATAATTGAAAAAATTTAAAGTTTATTTTTTTTATTAAAAAATTGTCTGCACTTTCGTTTTCAAATGAAACATATTCCTTTACAAATTATTTGGTGGTGGCATACTTTCTCCTTCCGGGGCATGTAATGCTGTACCAATACTTTTTTTAAAGGCCCCGGTAATTTGCCGGGGTTTTTTTTGTGCCAAAGGGTAAAATATTTCGTAAATGGATCATACAAGAAAACACATGAAACCAATAGAATTAAATACAGTCTTTAAAAAATTGCTGGCAGATATTTATACGCCGGTGGGGATTTACCTGCGCCTGCGGGATCGTTTCCGTGATACCATTTTATTGGAAAGCTCAGATAATGCGACTATGGAAAATAGTTTTTCTTTTATTTGTGTGAATGCCATTGGTGGTATTGAAATCAAAGATTATTCCACGATAGAAATAAAATTTCCTGGACGTAAACCTGAAACAGAAAAAATAACAGAAATTAATAATGTGCCTGCTTTGCTTTGGTCATTTATGCAGGTGTTTCATATCAATGATCTTTCACATGATTTCCTGAAAATTGCACAGGGTTTGTTTGGCTATTCAGCGTATGAATCTTATGCTTTTTTTGATGCTGTTGAAAAGCCGAGAACCTTATATAAAGGCTTTCCACTCATGCGTTTCAGGCTGTACCAATACGTGATTGCCATCAATCATTTTAAAGATGAAATGTATATCTGCGAAAATAAAATTGCAGGTATTGATAGTGATTTTTCATTGCTTGAATCGCTTATTAAAAGTAAAGATGTTCCTGCATTTCCATTTAAAAAATGCGGCGAAGAGCAAGCTGTAATCCCGGATGAAATATTTACAAAAATAGTGGAGAAAGGTATTGCACATGCACAACGCGGCGATGTGTTCCAGGTTGTACTCAGCCGCAAATTTTCTCAGGCTTTTACAGGTGATGACTTCAATGTTTACCGTAGTTTGCGCAGTATAAATCCATCACCCTATTTATTTTATTTTGATTATGGTGATTATAAAATATTTGGCTCCAGCCCTGAATCTCAATTGATTTTGAAAGATAGAAAAGCATACTTGCATCCCATCGCCGGAACGATCAAAAGAACTGGTAATGTGCAAACAGATTTAGCGCATGCCGATACATTAAAAAATGATGTCAAAGAAAATGCTGAACACACGATGCTGGTTGATCTTGCACGCAATGACCTGAGCCGTGTTTGTAAAAATGTAACGGTTTCAAAATTTAAAGAACTGCAATTATTTTCTCATGTCATTCATCTTACCAGTGAAGTAAATGGTGAGCTACCGGAGAATTTTAATCCCTTTGAGATCATTGCTGCAACTTTTCCTGCCGGGACTTTGAGTGGCGCGCCAAAAATAAAAGCGATGGAAATTATACAAGCAAATGAAGCTTTGCCAAGGGGCTTTTATGGTGGATGTATTGGCGCTATTGGTTTTAATGGCGATGTGAAACTAGCCATTATGATCCGGACTTTTTTAAGTAAATCAAACACGCTGCATTACCAGGCTGGTGCCGGTGTAGTGGTGAAAAGTATTCCTGGAAATGAATTGAATGAAGTGACAAATAAGCTGGGAGCTTTGAAAAATGCCATAGAGCTGGCCGCTTCTATACACCTGGCGATTTGAATTTAAATAGTAGCTGAAAATAAAAAAAGTACAATGGAAAAAAAGGAGCATGAAGTTGCATCAAAAGTATTGGTATTTGATAATTATGATTCATTTACCTATAACCTCGTTCATTTGCTGGAAAAAATTTTGCATTCAAAAGTGGATGTAGTGCGCAATGACCAAATTTCACTGGAAGAAGTGAATCGGTATGATCAAATTATTTTGTCACCAGGCCCGGGAATTCCTTCGGAAGCGGGGTTGCTTTTGCCATTAATAAAAAAATATCACGCCACGAAATCGATACTGGGCGTATGTTTGGGACACCAGGCAATTGCTGAAGCATTGGGTGGATCATTAATTAATTTAGAAGAAGTTTTTCATGGTATTGCAACACCCATTCAAATTATTAATCGCCCGGAAGATGGGAATGATCTATTTAAAAACATACCAGATACATTTGATGCAGGCCGGTATCATAGCTGGATCGTGGATGAAAATTCTTTGCCGGAAGATTTAATTTTAACTGCAAAAGATGAAAATAATTTGGTCATGGCATTCCGCCACAAAATATATCAATTACATGGCGTGCAATTTCACCCGGAAAGTATATTAACGCCCTTTGGCGAGCAAATAATTCGTAACTGGCTTTCATTTAATTAGTTTTTAAAACACATGAAAAAAATACTTTTATATCTATTTGAACATAAAACGCTTTCGCGTGAAATGGCTGCAGATGTAATGCGCAATATTGCTGAAGGTGCATATACAGAAACGGAGATCACTTCTTTTGCAACAGTTTTTTTAATGCGCAGTATTACCATTGAAGAGTTACTTGGTTTCCGCGATGCATTAATGGAATTGTGTGTACGGGTTAAAATAGAAAACGCTGAAACCCTTGATATTGTTGGCACAGGCGGCGATGGAAAAAATACATTTAATATTTCCACACTTTCAGCATTCATCATAGCAGGCGCAGGACAGAAGGTGACGAAGCATGGAAACTACGGCGCGACTTCCATCAGTGGTTCTTCCAATGTGATGGAACAATTGGGATATACATTCAAAACAGATAATATAAAACTTAATAAAGAAATTGATGAAGCAGGTATTTGTTTTTTGCATGCACCAGTTTTCCATCCAGCACTAAAAGTTGTTGGAGCGATGCGCAAAAACCTGGGACTCCGTACTTTTTTTAATATGCTTGGACCATTGATAAATCCCGCACAGCCTGCATTCAATGTGTTGGGTGTATATAGTTTGGAAATGGCGCGTATCTATAATTATATTTTGCAGGAAACGGATACCTCTTTTATAATTTTTCACTCGCTTGATGGATATGATGAAATATCTTTGACGGCTGATGTGAAAATTATTTCACGGGAAGGAGAAAAAATAATGACACCTGAAATGTTGGGTAAACGCTTTGTAGATCCGAAAGAAATTTATTGTGGGAACAACGTTGAAAATTCCGCTAAAATATTTATGGATATTTTAAAAGGCCAGGGCACCTGGTCGCAAAACGCAGTGGTGTTGGCCAATGCAGCGGTTGCATTATCACTAACAGGAAAATTCGAAAAATATGATGACGCTTATGATGCTGCAGTAGAAAGCCTTGAATCAGGAAAAGCATTTAAAGCATTTAATAATTTAATAGCATTGCAGTCATGAATATTTTGCAAAAAATAATATTGGATAAAAAAATTGAGGTTGCACAAAAAAAGGAAATTATTCCTGTGCAGGCTTGGGAAATGTTGCCCGGTTTTGCAAAGAAAAATTTTTCTTTAAAAAAAGCATTGTTGCAACCAATCAGCAATGGCATTATTGCTGAGTTTAAAAGGAAATCGCCCAGCAGCAAATATGAAAATATTATTTCTTTAGATGAAGTGTTGCCTGTTTATGAAAAATATGCCGCAGGCATATCTGTACTCACAGATGAAATTTATTTTGGCGGTTCCATTGATGATATGCTTGAAGCGAATGACCTTGTTCAAATTCCTTTATTGCGAAAGGATTTTATTATAGATGAATATCAATTAGTCGAATCAAAGGGAATCGGTGCTGATGTTATTTTGTTGATTGCTGCTTTACATTCGCCGGGAGAAATTAAAAGATTAGCAAAGATTGCGCATTCTTTGGGACTTGAATCTATCCTGGAAATACATAATGAAAAAGAAATACATCATATTTGCGATGAAGTGGATATGGTGGGCGTGAATAACAGGAATCTCGATACTTTTGAAATTGATTTGGAATATTCCTTTCGCCTCATTCAACTAATTCCAAAAGAAAAACCGGCCATTTCAGAAAGTGGTATTACGACTGGATTGGAATTGAAAGCTTTAAGGGATGTGGGTTTCGAAGGATTTCTAATCGGCAGCCTTTTTATGAAAACAAAAAGCCCGGCGGAAGCGCTGGAAAATTTTATGACTTCAATAAACAAAAACAAATGAATATAAAAGTCTGTGGAATAACACAATTAAAACAACTCAAACAACTTGATGCGCTGGATATAGATTTTGCCGGACTGAATTTTTCTAAAAATTCAAAACGCTATATGGGTGATTCCATATCGCCGGAAGAAATGCAGGATGCGGATTTTGATATAAAAAAAACCGGCGTGTTTGTAAACCAGGAATATGAGGAAATCATGGCGCTGGCAGATGCGTATGAACTGGATGTAATTCAATTGCATGGAGAAGAATCTGTTCAGCTTTGTAAAAAATTATCCAAAGAATATGAACTAATTAAAACTTTTCATATTGCTAATAAATTTTCAAAAAATTTAGATGAAATGCTAAAGCCGTATGATGAAGTATGTGATTATTATTTATTTGATTGTGAAGATGCTGATGGTATTAAAGGTGGTACTGGAAAAAAGTTTGACTGGTCCATTTTATTAAAACATAAAATAGAAAAGCCATTTTTCATCGCGGGCGGCATTTCCCTGGAAGATGCACCATTGTTGAAAAAATTTGATCATCCTGATTTTTATGGAGCCGATATAAACAGTGCTTTTGAAACATCACCGGGCATAAAAGATTTAGTAAAAGTATTGATGTTTAAAAAAATGATGCATTAATCATTAAAAAAATTCTTTAAAAATTTGAACTTCATGCATTCACACAATATTAATCGGGACCCCGATGAAGATGGGTATTATGGAAATTTTGGTGGCGCATTTATTCCAGAAATGTTGTATCCAAATATCCAAACATTACGGGAGGAATATATACATATTTTAAAGGCAAAGGATTTTCAACATGAATTCCAAAACTTATTGCATGATTATGCGGGAAGGCCAACTCCTTTATTTTTTGCAAAAAGGTTAAGTGCAAAATATAATACCAATATTTTTTTAAAACGGGAAGACCTTTGTCATACAGGCGCGCACAAGATCAACAATGCGATCGGCCAGGTTTTGCTGGCAGAAAGATTAGGTAAAAAAAGAATCATTGCTGAAACCGGCGCGGGGCAGCATGGAGTTGCCACGGCAACTGTTTGTGCATTGAAAGGCTTACAATGTATTATTTATATGGGTGAAAAAGATATGCAGCGGCAGTCACCTAATGTTGCCCGAATGAAAATGCTTGGTGCAAAAGTTATTGCTGTAACGAGTGGAAGCAAAACGCTGAAAGATGCTACCAATCAAGCTATCCGCGATTGGATCAATCATCCGAATGATACACATTATATAATTGGTAGTGTAGTAGGTCCGCATCCTTACCCGCATTTGGTATCAATATTTCAGCGCGTGATCAGTGAAGAAATTAAATGGCAACTAAAAGAGAAAATTGGACATGAAAATCCGGGTTATGTGATCTCATGTGTTGGGGGAGGTAGTAATGCAGCCGGCGCTTTTTATCATTTTATCAATGAAAAAAATGTGCAGCTTATTGCCGTGGAAGCTGCAGGGTGTGGAATTGATTCCGGTAAAACTGCTGCTACAACGCAACTAGGTAAACCCGGTATCTTGCACGGCAGTAAAAGTTTATTAATGCAAACAGCAGATGGCCAGGTATCAGAACCACACAGTATTTCAGCCGGATTAGATTATCCGGGAATTGGTCCTTTGCTGGCGCATTTATTTGAAACAAAACGCGCCACATTTTTATCTGCTACAGATGAAGAAGCATTGACTGCAGCATTTGATTTAGCAAATCTTGAAGGCATTATTCCTGCTTTGGAAAGTGCACACGCACTTGCTGCTTTAGAAAAATTATCTTTTCAAAAAGATGATCATGTGGTGATTTGTTTGAGTGGCCGGGGCGACAAGGATATGGAAACGTATATGCAAAAAATTGTTTGATATACTTTTTGATGATTTTTTCTATTCCGTTTTATTTTAAAATATTTTATACCCATGCGATTGAAGAAACTATTCCAGGATAAAATGAAAGATGTCCTGAATATTTATTGTACGGCTGGTTTCCCCACATTTGACAGCACATTAAAAGTCATGGGTTCGTTGCAATTGCATGGTGCCGACATGATAGAGATCGGCATACCATTCAGTGATCCGCTTGCAGACGGCCCGGTGATTCAAAACAGTTCGGCGATTGCTTTACAAAATGGAATGACCATTGAAAAATTATTTGAGCAATTGCAAAATATGCGGCAAAAAATTGATATCCCTGTTGTGCTTATGGGTTATTTAAATCCGATCCTGCAATTTGAGTTTGAAAATTTTTGCATAGAGGCAAAGGCCGTTGGTATTGATGGATTAATTATTCCTGATTTACCTGATATTGAATTTGAAAGAACTTATCACACAATAATTCAACAAAATAAACTGGAATTTATTTTTTTAGTTACACCGGAAACTTCTGAAGTGCGAATCCGCAGGCTGGATGAATTGAGTAGTGGCTTTTTATATGCTGTTACTGAAAGCGGAACTACCGGAGGTGAAAATAAAAAATTGAATGCCATGAATTTTCTCAAACACTTGCAGGCTATGAATTTGAAAAACCCGGTGCTCGCTGGTTTTGGTATTCATAATAAAAATAGTTTTAAGGAAGTATGCAGTTTAACAAATGGTGCAATCATAGGCAGTGCATATATAAAAGCTTTAAAGTCGGGTGAAACAATAGATACAGATACAGAGCGTTTTTTGCAAAGTATTGTTAATTGAAAAATTTAGATAGCAGATAAATCCTGCTTTTTTTATTTTCAGTTAATTTTACAATTCATTTTTTAAAAATGCGGGTGATTAAATAAAAAAGAAATGGTTCAATTAAAATATTTTTTGCTCACTTTAATTCTTGCTTTTCCAATTTTGACTTTTGCTCAGAAGGATTCTGTTATTAGTGGATTTACAATTTCTGCAAATATTTCCGGCTTAAAGAATGGAGATTCTGCAAAATTGATGAACGCAAATAATAAGGAAGTGCTGGCAAGATCTGTTGTACTTGATGGCCATTTTATTTTAAAAGGTAAAGTAGAAGAACCTGTCTTAACTGAATTGGAAATTGGTACTACACCTGCACAAAATATATATGTGGAAAATAGTCGGATTGAAATGTCAGGTGATGCTGCAAATCCCACACAGATGAAGATTACAGGCTCAAAGTCGCAGGATGATTTCATGGATTTTCAACAAATATTTAATCCGCTTGTAAGTAAATTAAATACAGCAGTTAATACGCTCAACCAATTAATGCAGGGTGCCACTTCAGATGCATTAGCTGTTGCTAATCAAAAATATTTGATAGCTAAAGAAAGTGTAGAAAATGCAATTAGCCAGTTTGTTTTGGATAAACCCGGTTCCTATGTTACGCCCTGGGTATTGCTTGTAACAATTAAAGTGGATGATAATCCCATCACCATGCGCGATCGATTTGATAAATTATTACCCAATATTAAAAATTCTTTTATTGGTAAAAACCTGCAAGAATATATTCAATATTCTGAAGTGGGTTATATTGGAACACTTGCACCGGATTTTGTACAAAATGATGTAAATGGCCAACCTGTTTCATTGTCTTCATTTCTCGGGAAGTATGTGCTGGTGGACTTTTGGGCAAGTTGGTGCGGTCCCTGCCGCCGCGAAAATCCAAATGTGGTTCGCGCTTACAATGCATTTAAAAATAAAAATTTTACCATACTCAGTGTATCTCTTGATCAGAGTAAACAAGGTTGGTTGAAAGCCATTGAAACTGACCACCTCACCTGGACACATGTGAGTGATCTTAATTATTGGCAAAATGCCGTGGCGCAGATGTATCATATCAGCAGCATCCCGCAGAATTTTTTATTAGATCCCAAAGGAATTATTATTGCGAAAAATCTAACTGGTGAACAATTGAGTTATGAATTGGAGAAAATATTGAAATAAATATTCATTTCATCTTACAGTGTATACGAAGATTTGATTGGTCATTACTTTTAAAAGAATCGAAATTTTTAATTTTATATATAATGCCACCCCTCCGGGGTTGTAAACTAATTGTCGGGATACTATTATAATCATATCACCCCTCCGGGGTTTTGAAATTCTTATCATTATACTTTTATATTAACCCTGAAAGTTTTGTTCTTTTAAATTCTGAAAATAAAAATCTAACCCTGGAAGGGTGGTATTTTTATAAAAATCATGCATTTCTGTAATGAAACAAAACCCCGGAGGGGTGACATTTTTGTGCTACCATGCAATAAAAATATTCATATAAATTTTATAACATAGTTGCTTTTGAAACGACTCCATTACTTAATATATAATTTACCATTTATCAAACTTTTGAATTTTTTTTAAAAGAACTTCTTTATTTTTAATAATTCTTAATTGAATTTTAATAATATTTAATCAAATAAAACCAAAACAAAATGATGCGAAAAATTGCATGTCTTTTATCGCTTGCTATGCTGGCAGGCTTTTCATCTAACGCACAAATTGATGCAGGCCTCTTTCGTTACCCGGATGTCTCGGCTACGAAAATCGTATTTGTATATGCCAATGATATTTGGGTGATGCCCAAAGAAGGCGGCATGGCAGTGAAACTAAGTTCTCCTCCCGGCGTAGAAATTATGCCTAAATTTTCACCCGATGGAAATACAGTTGCATTTACCGGCAGGTATGATGGAAATTTTGACGTGTACACTTTACCAGTTGCAGGTGGAATTCCGCAAAGACTTACTGCGCATGGTTATGCAGACAGGGTAGTGGATTGGACGAATGATGGTAAAAGTATATATTTTGCTTCCGGCCGCGAAAGTGGTAAAGCCAGATTCAGCCAGTTTTATACAGTTCCTGCGAAAGGAGGAATCGAAAATAAATTGCCGCTTGCTTATGCCGAATATGGAAGCTATTCGCCCGATGGAAAACAAATGGCCGTAGTAATCATGTCGGTTGCCGGCAGAAACTGGAAACGCTATCGTGGTGGCACCAACGGGGATATCCGCATTTATGATTTTGCCAAACAAACACAGGAAAATATCAGCGCACAAAGTGATGCTGATGATGAATATCCAATGTGGCATGATAATTCAATTTACTTTCTCAGTGATCGTGGCCCGGAAATGCGCATGAATATCTGGCGCTATGATATCAATAAAAAATCCTTTGAACAAATTACAAAGTTTACTGATTTTGATATTTCCAATCCTTCACAAGGCCCGGAGGATATTGTTTTTAATGCCGGTGGAAAATTGTACCTCATGCCTTTTTCTACAAATACTGCGAAGGCAATTAATGTAACCGTTGTTTCTGATGAAACTTTATTAAAGCCCAAAACTGTTGTTGTTAGTGATTTAATTCAACATGCAACCATTAGTCCTGATGGAAACAGGGTAGTGGTAGAAGCCCGCGGCGATCTTTTTTCATTGCCCGCAGAAAATGGGTATGTAAAAGATTTGACCATGACTTCCGGTGTTGCTGAGCGTTATCCTTCCTGGTCGCCCGATGGTAAAAAAATTGCTTACTGGAGTGATCAAACTGGTGAATATGAATTATGGATCATGGATCCGACAAAAGAAAACAGCGCTAAAAAAATAACCAGTTATGGCGCGGGTTATCGCTATGGAATTGTTTGGTCGCCTGATAATAAAAAGTTGGCGTTCATAGATAAAGCCGGAAAAATAAAAGTGTATGACCTCGCTTCAAACAGCACAGCGGATGTGGACCGGGGCTTATATTTTTCACATGGCAATATGGAAAATTTCACGTTTAGCTGGTCACCGGACAGCCGCTGGCTTGCTTATAGCCGCGACCTGGAAAATCTGCATAATGCAGCATTTATTTATGATACAAAAAATAATAAAACGGCGCAGGTAACAAGTGGTTTTTATAGTTGTACAAACCCGGTATTTGATGCAGATGGAAAATATTTATTTGTCATCACTTCTCAAACATTTAATCCTTTTTATAGTGATGCAGATAATACATTTATCTATGCAAACAGCAGTACGATAGCTGCAATTCCTTTACAAAAAACAGGCGCATCTTTGTTATTACCAAAGAATGATAGCGTGGCAATAAAACCGGATATAGATGCTAAGCATGACGATAAAAAAGACAGTGACAAAAAAGATAAAGTCAACGAAAAGGATTCAACTAAAGATGATGGGAATGCCGTGGCCATTGACTTTGACGGCATGGAATCGCGCATGGAATTATTACCTGTAGCGCCGGGAAATATTGGTTCACTCGATGTCATTAAAGGAAAAGTATTATACATGCGTTATCCCAATACTGGTGTCACCGACGGGCAATCTGAACTTCAATTATATGATATAGAAGACCGCTCGGAAAAGACTGTTTTAGTGGGTGCGGATTATTATTTATTAAGTGCCAACAGGGAGAAAATGCTTGTTGCAAAATCCGGCGCATGGGCAGTAATTTCTCCGCGCGAAGGTGCAAAGTTTGAGAAACCATTGCGCATAAATGAAATGCAAATGACTGTTGAACCAAGGCAGGAATGGAAACAAATTTTTACAGATGCATGGCGAATTGAACGCGATTATTTTTATGACGCCAATATGCATGGTACCAACTGGCCGGAAATAAAAACACGCTATATGAAAATGTTGCAGGGTGCCATGACGCGAGAAGATGTGGATTTCATCATTGGCGAAATGATCGGCGAATTAAATTCTTCCCACACTTATCATAGCGGTGGTGATTTTGAAAAAGTGAAAATGATGAATACCGGTTATCTCGGTATCAACTGGGAAGCAGATGGAAAATATTACAAGGTTAAAAAGATCATTCATGGTTCAAGCTGGGATGCAGAAGTGCATTCTCCATTGGATGAAATTGGCAATGCGATCAAAGAAGGTGATTATATTCTTGCTGTAAATGGAATTCCTATAACCACTGATAATGAGCCCTGGCTTGCATTCCAGGGACTGGCTAATAAACCGGTTCAATTAACCACAAATAGCAAACCTTCCTGGGATGATGCAAAATCTGTGATCGTAGAAACAATGGATGATGAATACAGGTTGCGCAATTTGGAATGGATCGAAGGCATGCGCAAGCACGTGGATGAAGCAACGAATGGCGAAGTAGGTTATATATATGTGCCGAGCACCGGCCTCGATGGACAGAATGAACTCATGCGCCAATTCAATGCACAATGGAATAAAAAAGCATTAATTATTGATGAGCGTTTTAATAATGGCGGACAGATCCCTGACCGTTTTATTGAAATGCTGAATCGTACACCTTTATCATTTATTGCAACGCGGGATGGCAAACCATGGCAGTTCCCACCGAATGCAAACTTCGGCCCGAAAGTGATGCTGATCAATGGCTGGAGCGGAAGCGGCGGTGATGCTTTTCCATTATATTTCAAAGAAAAAAATCTCGGGCCATTAATTGGAACGCGCACCTGGGGCGGACTCATCGGCATTAGTGGTTATCCTGAATTAATTGATGGCGCAAGTATTACAGCGCCTTCCTTCAGGATTTATAACCCCGATGGAAAATGGTTTGCAGAAGGACATGGTGTAGATCCGGATATTGAAGTGACAGAAGATTTAGGTGCAATGGCGAAGGGCATTGACCCACAACTGGATCGTGCAATAACAGAAATAAAAAATCTTATAAAAACAAAAGGTTATACACCACCGCCCACACCACCGGTAGAGAAAAGGAATTTGTAATTCGTTTTAATTTTAAGATAAAAAGGCTGCCGGTTTGATCCGGCGGCTTTTTTGTTTTAGAATTTTTTTGTTACCGGCTTTTGTATTTCATGGGATCGCCTGTTGTGTCACTCACTTGTACTTCCGGTACTTATGGCAACAGTGATTAAGTTTTAATCCCTGACTTAATATTTACATTATTTTTATTTCCCATCAATTGCCAAGGCTTAAATTTTATATTATTTTTATTCACATGAATTGCGACGACTTTTAAGTCGTGGATTTAAAAATATTCTGGTGTGTTAATGGCTTTAGCCATATTACATTTTGGGCTAAAGCCCATTTAAAATTATTTTCTTTGACCACTGCTTAAAAGCAGTGGCAATTGAAAAGATGATTGATTCAATCATCTTTTACTAACATGTAGAAATTTTTCTTTATAAAAACATCTATGTTTCTTTGGCCTTCTCTGTGTAACTCTGTGCCTTCTCTGCATTCATTGAGAAAAATGTAATCTTGGTATTGAAATTTTATTCCCAATCAATTGCCACGACTTTTAAGTCGTGGATTAAAAATTTTCAAGGGCTTTAATGGCTTTAGCCACATTTTATATTTTATTTATTTTTCATTTTGTAAATAGTTAAATATAGATTTATGCAGGAATTCATTTCACAGGAGACCAAAATTCAACTACCACATTAAAATTAACAATCAAAAAAAATTTTATGAAAAAGAAAATGTATGTTTTAGCAGCTTTCATTTTTCTGGCAAATTGTTTCAACTATTCATTTGCACAAATTACGGAATCACCTGTTCCCTTGAATGCAACAATAGTAAAGCCACCACCCATGATGAAGAATATGGTGCCTTCCATGGTGACTGTAAATGCCTCGGGTAGCGGTTGTGATATTATGTTTATCAATAAAACAACTGCTAAGAAAGCGGAGACTACAGTTCCGGCTTTTCGCTATTATGTTAGTTCTTTTGATAATTCCATGTATGCATTACCAACCATACCCGGCCTTGACCTTGTACCGTTTGTTAATACACTCAGAACAAGAACCAAAAGTAACCAGTGCAATGAGGGAGTAATTAAGAACGTTGCTGCTAGGTTCGCGGAAGTCGGCGCAGATGATGCAGGTAGAATATTGCCTTTCGAAAATGGAGGGTTTAGTTTACCTGCAGATGTTGCAGACGGGGAATATCAATTAACAATTACCTGGAATTGGGAAGGTGTAAATGGAGAACTTATAAGTTGCGAAACAACTTTTGCAGCGATTATAATAACAGGAAATTATCATGCTATAAATACTAAAGGAACTGGAGCTCAAAATGGTTAATGTTGATTTTTGTTTTCATATTCTCTACGATCGAAGAGATTGCACTCTTGTACTTCCGGTACTTATGGCAACTGGGATCAAGTTTTTAATCCCGGCTTAATCTTTTCATTATCTTTATTTCCCATGAATTGCCACGACTTTTAAGTCGTGGATTAAAAAATATTCGAGGGATTTAATGGCTTTAGCCACATTACATTTTGGGCTAAAGCCCATTTAATATTATTTCCTTTGACCACTGCTTAAAAGCAGTGGCAATTGAATAATATAAGTGATTTTTAAATCATCTTGTATTTATTTGATTTTTTTTACCCAGTATCATTCCGCTAAGATGACGATATGATACATTAAAGAATAATAAAAACCATCATCTTAAGCACTATTGCAATTAATCATTTCATCTTACTTTTGTTCATTACTTTTTGAATATGGAACTCTTTTATGTTACACTGTACCAAATTGTAATTGTCATTTCTAAAAAATTACATTTTGCATTAAATTCTTATTGCTATGAAAAAAATTAATTTATTTTCCCTTGCATTTATTATTGCAGGACTTTTTATTGTACAAACTTCATTCGCTCAATCAAGCACTGCGCGAAGAGCTGACTTCGATGCGAACTGGCACTTTCATTTAGGCGATTTGCCTGGCGCAAATGAAATAAATTTCACAGAAAATTCATGGAGACAATTAAACGTTCCGCATGATTGGAGTATTGAAGGCGCTTTTAATAAAGACAATCCTGCAGGCGTGGACGGTGGCGCATTACCCGGTGGTATTGGCTGGTACAGGAAAATATTTTTAATTCCGGAAGCAGATAAAAACAAATCTGTATTCATCGACTTTGACGGCGTTTATATGAATAGTGATGTTTGGATAAATGGGCATTTACTGGGTAACCGTCCTTATGGCTATAGTTCGTTCCAATATGAACTGACGCAATTTTTAAATTATGGAAATATCCCAAATGTAATAGCGGTGCGTGTTGATAATTCTAAACAACCCAACTCACGCTGGTATTCGGGTTCCGGCATTTATAGAAATGTATGGCTGGTTACGACCAATAAAATTCATGTGGATCATTGGGGAACTTTTATCTCTACTCCTCTAGTAAATGACAAAGAAGCAAATGTATCCGTAAAGACCACTGTGCGAAATGAAATGACAACTGCTACACCCATTTCATTAACTACAATTCTCTATAATAAAAATGGAAAAGAAGTTGCGCGGGCTACTGTGAAAGAATTTATTGCAGGAAATTTTTCAAAAACTTTTTCTCAGCAATTGAAAGTTATAAATCCAGAATTATGGTCAACAAAAAATCCTGCTTTATATAAATCAGTTTCTATAGTTGAGTCCGGTGGCAAAAAGCTTGATAGTTATGAAACTCCTTTCGGTATCCGCTCTTTTCGTTTTGATAGTCAAGCAGGTTTTTTCCTGAATGGAGAATCATTAAAAATAAAAGGTGTGTGTGATCATCATGATCTTGGATGTCTCGGCGCAGCCATCAACACGCGTGCATTAGAACGCCAGTTGCAAATGCTGAAAGATATGGGCTGCAATGCGATCAGGACATCACATAACCCGCCTGCACCGGAGCTGTTGGAGTTAGCCGATAAAATGGGCATACTCATTATGGATGAAGCATTTGATTGCTGGAAACAGGGAAAGAATGATTTTGACTATCATCTAAATTGGGATCAATGGCATAAAAAAGATTTGTCCGATTTTATTCAAAGAGACCGCAATCATCCATCTGTAATTATCTGGAGTATTGGCAATGAAATTCCTGACCAGGATGACAGTGCCGGCACTGCGATTGCACTCGAGCTTGCAGGAATTGTACATTCATTAGATACAACAAGACCAATCACTTCCGCGATGAATGGACCGGAAGCAAAAGACAATTCAATTTCCCGTTCGGGTGCTATGGATTTGATTGGCCATAATTATGATCATGCGAATTATATTAATTTCTTTAAATTTTTTCCCGGTGGAAAATTCATTGCCACAGAAACTACTTCTGCTTTAGAAACCCGTGGAGAATATACGATGCCATCGGACAGCATTTTTGTTTGGCCACATAAAGGTCCAATGGATGCAAATTTCTTTTGTTCCGCGTATGATAACTGCCGCGTTCCCTGGGGTTCTACACATGAAGCAACTTTGAAAACTGTAATGAACGAAGATTTTATTTCGGGCATGTTTGTCTGGACTGGTTTTGATTATCTCGGCGAACCAACACCTTATAAGTGGCCGGCCCGCAGTTCTTATTTTGGGATTATTGATTTGGCCGGCTTCCCAAAAGATGCTTTTTACTTATATAAAAGCGTATGGACAAATACGCCTGTATTGCATATTTTACCGGATTGGAATGGCTGGAAAATCGGCGACTCTGTGGATGTTTGGGCTTACTATAATAATGCAGATAAAGTAGAATTATTTTTAAATAATCAATCGCTTGGAACACAAAGCAAGCAGGGTGATGATATGCATGTGATGTGGCGCGTTCCATATTATCCCGGAACTTTAAAAGCGGTTTCCTATCAAAATGGGCGCGTGGTTTTATCCAGTGAAATACACACTGCCGGTCCGGCTGCAAAAATGATTATTGAACCAGATCGAAATCAAATTCATGCAGATGGAAAAGACCTTTCTTTTGTAACCATAAAAATTGTAGATGCAAATGGTAATCCTGTGCCTCATGCCGATAATTTAATAAATTTTAAAGTAAGTGGCCCCGGATTTATAGCTGGTGTGGATAATGGCAATGAAACAGATCATGATCCTTTTAAAGCAGATTATCATAAAGCATTTAACGGGCTTTGCCTGGCAGTTATTCAATCAAAAGGGGAGAAGGGAAAAATTATTGTTACGGCAACTTCTGAAGGACTTCCAACAGCAACAGTAATCATTGAAGCGGATAAATGATTGCCTGTTTTTCAGTCATCGTTTTGATTGTAAACGGTTAATGAATAAGTATTCTCAGTAGGTATTAGCGGTAATTTTTTATAATCTCACCAATATAGTTCATCGCTTTGTCGTAAGTTTCAATGCCATGTCCAACATCATTAAATACTTTCACTTCTTTTAAAGTCTTTAAATGTTTTTTTGCGTTGTCAATACTTTTTTGAAACGGAAATAATAAGTCTTTATCTCCTTCAAGGATATATGTGTCAGCCTGCACTTCATCCAATTGTTTATCCATATAATACGGCTTTTGAGTATTGTCTTTATAGCGACGGATTGCAAACATTTCATAGTCAACTAATAGTTGCATAGATATTGAAGAGAGCTGGTGATTTGGTTTTGAAAAAATTGCTTTATTCAAAAATTTCCGTACATTTTTTTCTGTAGGTTTTATTATTGGAAGAAGATTATAAAAAAGATTTTTTAGGGTTAATGAAAAGGTTTGTAAGCAACCCGCGTTTAATAAAAATGCAGCTTTAATCCTTCCGGGATTTACTATAGCCAATTTCATACAAATGAGTCCGCCAAAAGAAGCGCCCGCTACAAATGCTTTTTCAATTTTTAAATTGTCTAACACTTCTGTTGCCCAAATGCCGTAATCTAATGAATGTATATCAGGTGTTTTACCATCACTCAAATTTGGCAGGCCGTTCGTTTCTACCAGATAAATTTTTAATTGAATGTTTAAATTATCTAAACCTTTATCAAAATCCCAGAACAGGGAAGTCGTTCTTGCACCGGGAAAAATAACAAGTGTTTCAAGATTTGGTTCATGCGTGTTTAGTCCCCAAACATGCGTTTTGCCCAATGAAGTTATCACTTCAAATCGTTCGTATTTCCTGTTATTTAATGTCTCTAATTTTTCTACCCAATTTTCAAAATAGGGAAGATCAAGTTGCTCATCTTTGAAATAGGATTTTTTGCTTATTTTCATTGTATAGTAAGTAACCTGCTCTTCCTGTTATATATTTTTATTCGGCAGTTGTCGGGTCAATGATCGTAGTGACCTGGCTAACAGAATTTGCAGGAAAGCCTCCCTGCTTTGCATGTTCGCGCACCATTTCTTCATTCGGTGCAATGTACACGCAATAAATTTTATCACCTGTCACATAGCTTTGCAGCCACTGAATTTGAGGCCCCATATTACTTAACACGCCACACGAAGTTTGTGAAATTCCTTTTAATTGTTCGGAAGTTAATTTACCTGCTCCGGGAATTTCCCGTTCAATGATAAACTTTGGCATAATTTAAAATTTTAATTTTCCTACTCGTATGGCTTTTCGGTGACGCCCCGTTTTTAAGGTGGTACTGGTCTCCACCTTTTGTTTTTATTCAAAATTATATATTGGTAAAATTAAATTTTTTTATCAGTGAACGGGAAATTTTATTTACTATTTACAAAGCCGCATGCACTGCAGGAAACCATTCAGACTTTCTTCTTTTTAGATTTTAGGTATTCTTCTCTTAAAGCACGAAGATCAATTTTCGAACAATCAGTAATCAAATCCTGTACAATTTTTAGGGGCATTTCATCTTTATTATTAAAATTGATGCAACCTTTCTGGAAACTTGCATCTTTCAATAAGCCTTTATATTTTTCGTAAATAACCGGGGATACATACATGGGCAACACGTGCAATGACATATATTTTTTCACACTCGCGAGTCCATATTTAAATGTTCCCGGCGCATTATAAATGATCATCTCTTTCCCCATCATGGGGGCGATTACGGGTGTGACTGTTTTGTCTTTTTTGATTATAATTTCATGCAATTGAGACAACAATTCCTGCCGGTCTTCCGGTTGTGCTGATATGTATTCTGAGATTGTCATAGTTTGATTTTTTTAAATTATTTTATCCGGCATCGGCTCGCTAAAGCTGACGAGGCTTTGTAATTTCCAGCAATTTTCCGAATAAAAATAAAATATTATTATCAATTAACGCATCGTCAATTGCCAGATAAGATTTTTCTCTAAAGGATTCGCGTCACGCCCCAACAGAAAGTTTCAAATGCTGTCCAAATCCATCTCTTACAATTCTCATCAGCGTTGAAAGTCTTATGTCGCTTGCATCATTTTCAATCCTGGAGATATAATTTTTTGTCGTTCCACATTTTTGAGCAAGTTGTTCCTGTGTCATGTTATGTTGCTGTCGCATTTCCTGAAGCATTGCACCCAATTTAAATGTTTCATATCCCTCTTCAAAACTATCTCTTTTTTTAGAACCTTTTTTGCCATATTTTTCCTCGATAAATACTTCAAGGTCTACCAACTTATTTTTGCTTGTCTTCATAATATTTTGTTTTTAATTTTTCTGCTCTTTCGATTTCGGACTTTGGCGTTTTCTGTGTCTTTTTTTGAAAACCATTTAAAAGAATAACCAATTGTCCATCGTCAAAAAAGCAAAATATTCTAAAAATATTGTTACCCGCACTTACTCTTATTTCATAAAGCCCGTGCGTGTTTTCAATATGCTTGAGATAATTTTGTGGCACAAACTGGATATCTCTTATAAGCCGTATTGTCCATAAAATGCGGGCTTGAACTTTTAGGCTCTGCTTATTAAAAAAAACCCAAAAGTCGTCGCCATAAACTTTTAAACTGCGTATTTGTCCTTTAAAATCATCCACAAACAAAGTTACCTAATCAGGTAATATTTTCCAAATTAAATTTTCAGGATTATTTTTCAGCATCATCTCTGGTGGGCGGTTGATGCGCCATAATTTTCAGCATTTTTCCGAATTAAAAATAAAATATAATTCTGAATTAAGGCATCGTTATTTGCCAAGTACGATTTTTCACAAAAGGATTTGCATCACGCCCCAACAGAGAGTTTTAAATGCTGTCCAAATCCATCTCTTACAATTCTCATCAGCGTTGAAAGTCTTATGTCGCTTGCATCATTTTCAATCCTGGAAATATAATTTTTTGTTGTACCACATTTTTCTGCAAGTTGTTTCTGTGTCATATTATGTTTCTGTCGCATTTCCTGAAGCATAGCACCCAACTTAAATGTTTCGTAGCCTTCTTCAAAACGGTCTCTTTTTTTAGAACCTTTTTTGCCCAAATACTATTGTTGTGTTTTCGTGCTACTTCGCTTATAGACTTAAAATAAAGTCAGCTTATTTCTTGTCCAATAAACATAAGTGTTTTTGTTCCTGGAATTATTATATGAACTTCCCGCATTCCATATTCCCGGTCGAACGGTTCCCTCACTTTCATTCCACCCAGTTTGTCTTTCATATTACTCCATACTTTCTCAACATCATCAACTTCAAAATAGAATTCCATTTCTCCGATGTCTAAACCGGCTCTCAGAATGTGAACAGTTGAATTGTCTTTATAGAGAATTACATAATTTTTATCATCTCTTCCAATTTTAAAGTCGAGTAAGTCTGTAAAAAAAGAAACCGTCATTTCTATATTAAACGAAGGTATCATAGGACTTAAATATTTTGCTTTATACATTTTATTTTTGTTTTAATCAAAATAAAAACTAAAAGAGAAACAACTGTACTTTGTCAAATTTTTACGATGACTTTTTAAAGAAAAAGCTGTCAAACAATATATCATAACTCTACAAATAGATACGTAGAAGCGGCACGTGCTTGTCAGGTTGGTTGGTTTTGTCTTTTTACTCTTTTTGTTTTTTCGCTTTTACAGCTTTTATAAATTCACTTATTGCAAGTTTTTCTTTTTTTGTCAATGGCCTTGGATCAACAACAAAATCAATGTCAAGTGGTTCTTTTTTTAGTTCCATAAGAGTGGTTTTAAAAATATTTATTTATTAATTTTAATGGAGATACCGTTTTTACGGCTTGGCGAAGGTGGCGATTTTCACCACAAAAGTTGATGCGGAGAACCAAAGTTTGATTAACCACAAATGTGTCTGCGGAGCACTGAACCGCCACTATTGCCAAACTGCTGTTAGCGGTATGTTGTACTATTCTGTCAGCCATTTAAACCATACTTTTTGGTCAATAATTGGAATGCTATTTTGTTCACAAACCTTCATTGTATGTCCGGTTCCACCTTCTTTCGGTTTATCTAAGTCGTCATAGAATATTCCAAAAGTTGCTGGTTTTATTTCATCTGTTCCAATAGCTTTTATTGTGTCTCTGATAATGTATGCAGCTTTAATTGAATATCGGTCTCGTGCACCTGAGATATATTGGTCAACTAGTTTTTCTGTTTTCTTATTGCTTTTAGATTGATAAATTACTTCTGGTTCAGCAGCAACATTAATTTCGTCCAATGAAATTGTGTCATATGCTTGATTTGATTTTTGTCGATGTCCTGTGTAAGGTGTTATAACTTGCAATCGTGAATTGTCAACATTAGAAACACCAATTGAAAAATAATAATCTGCACCGTCCGCGTTACCACTTCTAAATATCATTTTTGAAGTAGTTGAAGCTAACAGTTTACCAAGCCATACCAAGTTCTCTTTGTCTGCCTCTAAAGCATTTCTTTTCCCTTCAAGAAGAACGATAGAATTGTCTTTATCAAACTGTTTTATAAAATCTTTCAATGTCATTGTCGTGTTTTTTACAATTACCGCTAACGGTACAGCTTTGCGCAGTCTGGATAATAGAATTCTGTCTTCCGGAACTGTAGCCAAATTTATAAATAAAAGTTTATTGTTATTACTATTGCTCAAAAAAATGCTTTTAAATGGGACTATGGCTTAAACATGCACTAATGCTGATCATTAGCAGGTCAGCCCCGCTTGTGCAAAATTGCTTGTTGCCTGCTGTGTTGTCAAACCGTATGCTGCATTTCAAGTTCTGTTAAAACGGCTTTCAATTCTGGAATCTCTTCTGCTTTTTCTTTAAGCTGCTCAAAAATTCCGTCATAGTCATACTTAAGTGTTGATAATGCATTTTCCTTAATCAAATCTACAGTGTCATTGAAAACAATTGAAAAGTTGTCACCCAATCTGCTTTTTAAGTTATACTGTCCAGAAATTAGTTTATCAAAAAGGTCAAGAACAATTTTTCTTGTGTCTGTCAATTTTGGGTTGTCAACGAATAGGTCAAACAATTGAAAAAAAGTATCTAAGGCATTTTGCTCGTTATCAAAACATTGCTCAAGAATTACGTCTTTCCAATTCGCATTAGTTCTCAACCCATAATAGCCATTGACGAACTCGTTAAAGTTGTCAAAGAAGTTTTTGTCTACAGGATTATTAATTTCATTAAACCAATATACCATGCTATAACCTTGTAAATGGTCATGCAATTTTGAAATTGTGTTCGCACCCAAATACATTCCAGGTCGTTTCCGAAGTTGCAGGAAGTAATCTTGTAAATTCTTGATTTTATCTGGTTGTGTCATATTAAGTGGTGTCGTAACATAGCAGGCAACGTGTTAATTTTTATTAAGATGCCTCTTGTTTTTTCACATAACGAATATACGGAAAATGCCCTTACTATTGGGAAATATTCAAGTTAAAACAGTATTTGAATTACGACTATTTTCGATCATATAAAACATTGAATCCCAGGCTAAGCCTGGCTTTTATTTGAATCCAAAGAGACCTTTCGTAACTCTATGGATAGCCGGAATGTTTCATAAAAATGAAAACGTTTCTTTTTCTTTTTATGGAACTGTAGTATGATAATGAAGACGTTTATTTTCCAGGCTATTTGATGATCGTATTCAATTTACCCCAAAGTTCATTATCGAAACCGGATAGCGCTAATGAAAACCCGCCCGCTGATTCGCCCATCCTGATGACGACTAAATTTTGTGAAGGAACTACGTATATTTTCTGATCATTTTTACCCAGTGCCGCATATAGATCTGCGGGAGCATTGGGAATTATAAAACCGGGGAATATAATTTGAGAACCGGGCACCATAAAATTACTTTTCCCATTCAGCCATGTCAGGTAACCATAACTGTTATTTATATTTTGAGAAGTATTTACCTGGCTGTTAAAATAATTGATATCTCTTAATATCGGGGTTTGATCCCATGTACCTTTATTCAACATCAGCAGGCCAAACCTCGCCATACTTCTTGCATTACTATAAAATACATTGTCGGAATTCGGCGTTTGTATCCATGTTCCATTCATACCAATCGGGTTCCTAATTTTTTGTTGAAAATAGGTATTGTAGGATACGCCGCTGGCGTTGGCAATCACTTTCGTCAGCAGGGTATATGCCGCATTATGATATGCCCATCTTGTTCCTGCATCCGCCTTGTAAACGAGGCAGGCGGGTAATGTGCAACTCGCATCTGCCACACCATCATCCAGGCCGGTCGTCATGGTTAATTGATTTTTTATCGTGATCTGTTTTTCTTTATCGGGTGTTTCTGATGTCCAGCCTGTACCTAAATATTTTGAAGTGATATCATTGATATTCAGCAAACCATCTTCCTGGGCAATCCCGGTTAAAAAGCCTGTCAGTGTCTTGCCCGCAGATGCCCAGTACCAAAGGCTGTCAGCAGTAAAACTGCTAAAATATTTTTCTACGACGATCTTCCCGTTTTTAAGTATGAGAAAAGCTTTGGTGTTTACACTGTCTAAATAATAATAAAGATTATTGAGTTCACTTTCATTCCAGCCAAGAGAAGCAGGGGAACTTGTCTGCCAGTCAGTACCGGTAACAGGCGGAAAATAAAGCGGATCGTTTGGCCCCGGGCCGGAAGGTGATTCCCCGTTTTTTTTGCAGGAGAATACAAGCGTGACAGACAATAATATTATAAATCGAAATAGTATTTTTCTCATGATGTTTTCGGCCTGTGTTTTTCTAAAAAGATTAATTAGTTGCTTTCATCTACCAAACGGTACAGGCTGTATTTTTAGTGTTTCAAAAAATGAATTTCTATCGTTTAGCTGAACATACTATTTAAATCATCGTCCTGTGTGAACAAAGATGCTTGACGTTGAAATTTTTATTTGATATTTTACACCATTCATGTTAGAACAGGTTGTTTAATTAATCAAATGTACCAATTTAACTCTCCATCAATTTCAGAACATAACCCAATTCCTGTTTTCCCATAATCATCGAAAGACATGTTATATTCAATTTTTAAATCTTTTAATTTTACAAGGTCATTTAATTCAGTAACTGATTTTGATAAATGCGAAAATGAAGATTTCAAATCATCAAACTCTTGAAGAATATTTTCTTTCGAAATATTGATGAAGTAATTTGTGCTTGTCCAGCCAGTCACGATCAGTTTATTTGCATTCGCACGAATAGTCATATTGTCCAACTTAAGTGGAATGCCATCTGCAATTAAACAAATTCTTTCTCTTATATTTTAGTGCGAAAGCTTTTAAAGATTTCAACTAATGAAAACGCTTTAATTTTAAAGTAAATGGATAAGCTCGCTATTTCTATAAGTCATAACTTTTTATTAATTGTTTCACTTCGTCAATCTTCAAAGCCGTTTTTTGTTTGTGAATTATTGAATGGCAGTTTGGACATACAGGACGAAGGTCTTTAATGGGGTCAACTTTATAAGACTTGCCAACTGTAGCAATTTGTGTCAAATGATGAACGTGAATAAAGTCTTTTCCAATTTGTCCGTATGTTTTTTCAAAGTTGAAGTTGCAGACAGCACAAGAAAAACCATAATGTTCTAAACATTTTTTTCTTGCGAATGGATTGCGTTCATATTTAGTTACAGAAACTTGATTTGGTGTTCCTTCTGTGTACGTTTTTTGAATTTCATTCTCAGTTGGAATAAAAGGATTGTGTCTGATTTTTTGAGTTGTCAAGAAATCAAACCAAACTGCTTCAAGTTCGTCAACTATCTCTGGTTTAATTGAATTTCCCGAACCCATAGGTCGCCAATTTTGTTTTGCAAGATTACCTACATTCAAAATGTCAATTGATAATATTGGTTCTTTGTCAGCATTAAGCAATACTTCAAAGTCAACATCTATGTACATTGCATCTTTATTTTCTCCACTCCAATGTCTTTCATAAAATGGTGTTGATGTTGCGAAACCTGCTGCAATAATTCCTTTTGGTTCTGTTCCAACTTTCAATAAAAAGATTCTGTCACCTGGTTGAATTGATTTTGTGTTGCCACAACTCCAACGTTGCGAACATCTTCCATTCAAGTCTACTTGTTCAATGTCTTGTTCAAGTGTTGCCCAGTTCCACTTTTTAGGATTCCATAAAAATAGATATGTGTTCATGCTTTGACTATTGTTTACACTTTTTGTCCAGCATCGTCTCGCATAATCAGACGATGCGCTTTAAATTCCAATTTTATTCAGAATAAAATATAGAATTATTTAATCAAAGCATCATCCTCTGCGAAGGACGGTGCTCGACATTGAACGTATTTGAAATTAATTATGGCGAGAAAATATTTTTATTTGAAGGGAAAACATTACTAGAACTTGGCTGATATAATAGAAGCGCTGATGGCCACGTGAATTCATGTGATTTGTAATTAGACACAGCATCAAAAAAACTATTCCACGTTCCAGTGGGATAAACAGCTACATGAAAACATGCTTTTGGTCGACCAAATAAATTTCTTCGAAGTTCATAAAGAATCACCAATTCGTTTGTGCCATCTTTAATGCCTTTATCATAATGGGCTCTCGAAATCGATTTAAAGTCGCTCTTGTGTTTGATTGGTAATTCTATTCTTCGTTGATGAGGTTCTACATCTGGATTCGGAATTTCTGCTTTAACAATACCGAATGTTCCTAATACAGAAGGACCAACTTTATCGCCGGAAAGTTGGGTTAATGGTGTAAATGATCTTACAATCATGAAGTGCCTAGAAATGTGTTTCCAAGGTAAATTTACTCCCGCCATTAATTGATTGTGTTCAGTCATTTGATTTTATTGAATAGTAACAAAATTAATAAAGAAAACTATTAAGTTACAGTTAACTAAAAATAACTCTATTCAAATAATATCCTAATCGTTTTCGAATTTTTAAACTTTTATTCAATCTTTAATAATGCTTTATTATTCATAAAATGAAATTCATCATTATTTATCTTCTGAATTATAAAGTTATTCTTGAAACGAAGATTAATCTGATTGATTGTAGAATTAAAAAGTTCTTCATTTGATAATGAATGTAAATATTCGTCAGTCTGTTTTTTTGTTTTTATAATGATATCAAAAATACCATATTGTGAAATAACGTTCATATTTAAAATGGCTTCAATATATTTTGTTTTCAACATATTTTCATCAACATTCAAAATAAATTTGACAAAATCTTCTCCAGTTTTCGAAAGAGTATAATATCTCTTGCTGTTTGTTAAAAATAAAGATTTTGTACCTTTTCCGTCAGTTAACAAACCACAACTTACATAGTGCTCCCTTTCAAGCTCGGATGAAAGATTTAATAAACCCTTACATTGAAATAAGAAATTCCAAGAATAATGTATTTTAAATTTGTCTATCGCATAAGATAAATCGAAAAACTCAGATTGTGAAATGAGACTGTTAATATATGCTTTAAAAGCATTAGATAGAAGTATAGATTTTTCTATATCTTCAAACCTATCTAAATAGTGTAATAATTTTTCGCCCATTTTTTGTTTCTCTATTCTGTCCGAGAAATTTTTCTTTATAAAATTTTCTCTTTCATCTTTTGAGATGTCCTTTAAATTGAATAAAAAAGCGAGAACTTTTTTATCAAAGAAATATTCTCTAAAACCTCTGCCTGTTTTGTAAATTTTGATAATAGTACCAAACCATGGGATATCTTTTAGTAAACCATCTGCTAAATTGTTATCAAGTAAGATTTCAGCAGCATCGGCCGAAAGGTCAGTTAACAAATCTGTGGGTATAGAATCAATAAGGGAAGTAGATAGCTTAAAGTCCATTTGGTGTATACACTTTTGTAACGTTGATAAAGTGTAAATTAGAATTCCTTAGTCGAAATGTATATAAATTTATAGAATTATTTTTAATGCTATTGATTACAAATTATCTGATATAAATCCCCTCCCCCCAAAAAATTCCCTATTTATACTTTTTTGTACAGATAAGATTTGTACCTTTGCCCTCATGAAAACAGATGTATTGCCTTTACCGCCAAAAGAAGTGGATATAGAACGCGCAATGATTGAAAAAACCGTTCAGTCGGAATATAAATATGGCTTTGTTACGGATATCGAAGCGGATGAAGCGCCCATGGGCCTTAGCGAGGAAATTGTCCGCTTTATTTCTGCCAAAAAAAATGAACCGCAATGGATGCTCGACTGGCGCTTAAAAGCCTATCATCTCTGGCTGAAAATGGAAACGCCACACTGGGCAAATATCCATTTTCCTAAAATAAATTACCAGGATATCATTTATTATTCCGCACCCAAACAAAAAATAATACCAAAAAGTTTGGATGAAATTGATCCCGAACTCCGCAGTACTTTTGAAAAATTAGGCATCTCATTGTCAGAACAAAAACGCCTCACCGGCGTGGCCGTGGATGCAGTGATTGACAGCGTTTCCATCGGCACATCTTTCCGCGAACAACTCGGAGAACTCGGCATTATTTTTTGCTCCATGAGTGAAGCGATCAAAGATCATCCGGAACTCGTACAAAAATATTTAAGCAGCGTAGTGCCGCCAACAGATAATTATTTCGCGGCATTGAATGCAGCCGTTTTTAGTGATGGCTCATTTTGTTATATTCCCAAAGATGTTCATTGCCCCATGGAATTGTCCACGTATTTCCGCATCAATGCAGAAAATACCGGGCAGTTTGAACGCACATTAATTATTGCCGAAGCAGGCAGTTATGTGAGTTACCTCGAAGGTTGCACAGCGCCCATGCGCGATGAAAATCAATTGCACGCTGCGGTAGTAGAGCTCATTGCCATGGACAATGCAGAGATCAAATATTCAACGGTTCAAAACTGGTATCCCGGTGATAAAAATGGACTGGGTGGTATTTATAATTTTGTTACCAAGCGTGGTATTTGCAAAGGCCATCATTCCAAAATTTCCTGGACACAGGTGGAGACAGGTTCCGCGATCACCTGGAAATATCCGAGTGTTATTTTAAAAGGTGATTATTCGATCGGCGAATTTTATTCTGTAGCGGTTACCAATAATTATCAGCAGGCAGATACAGGAACAAAAATGATGCACCTCGGAAAAAATACCAAGAGCCGCATTGTTTCAAAAGGTATTTCTGCCGGCTTCAGTAATAATAGTTATCGTGGTTTGGTGAGTGTAAATAAGAACGCGGAAAATGCACGCAACTATTCGCAGTGCGATTCTTTATTGCTCGGCGATAAATGCGGCGCACATACATTTCCATATATCGAAGTAAAAAATAAATCGGCTGTGGTGGAACATGAAGCGACCACATCAAAAATAGGAGAGGACCAGATATTTTATTGCAATCAACGCGGCATCAGCACGGAAACCGCTGTAGCATTGATTGTGAACGGATTTGCACGGGAAGTGATGAACAAACTGCCGATGGAATTTGCAGTGGAAGCACAAAAATTATTGGCCATCAGTCTGGAAGGAAGTGTGGGGTAGTTTTTGGTTACGAGCTGTTGTTCATTGAGCAACTTTTCTTGCGTCGCACTCTTATACGTCCGGTACATTTAGCAACAAAAAAAATCAATAAATCAAAAAATAATAAATCGTAGATCACATGTTATCAATTAAAAATTTACACGCGGGAATAGAAGGAAATGAAATTCTCAGAGGGATCAATCTCGAAATAAAAGCAGGTGAAATTCACGCCATCATGGGACCAAATGGTTCCGGTAAAAGTACATTGGCTTCTGTACTCGCGGGCAGATCCGATTATGAAGTGACCGAAGGTTCTGTTACATTTCTTGGAAAAGATCTTTTGGATCTTGCTCCTGAAAAAAGAGCCGGTGAAGGTTTGTTTTTGGCGTTTCAATATCCCATTGAGATCGCTGGTTTGAGCACGATTAATTTTATCAAAACTTCCGTGAATGAAGTCCGCAAATACCGCGGCCTGGAACCATTGGATGCTGTATCATTTTTAAAAATGATGAAAGAAAAAATGGCGTTGATGAATATGGATAAAGCCTTGCTCAGCCGCGCATTGAATGAAGGTTTTTCAGGCGGTGAAAAAAAGCGCAATGAAGTTTTTCAAATGGCCATGCTGGAACCAAAATTATCTATTTTGGATGAAACCGATTCCGGCCTGGATATAGATGCCATACGCATTGTAGCCAATGGCGTGAATATAATTAAAAAGGAAGACAACGCGATTTTAGTCGTAACACATTACCAGCGTTTACTGGATTTCATCGTGCCTGATTTTGTACATGTTTTGTATAAAGGCCGAATTGTAAAATCCGGCGGCAAAGAATTAGCACTGGAACTGGAAGAACGCGGATATGATTTTATTAAAAATGAAAATGAAGTAGAAGCAACTGTTTAATGCAGTTGATTTTTATAAAAAATAATACATGAGTACGATAGATCAATTAAAGGAAAAAATGGGAAACCTGCAACAGGACGAAACTGGTGGAAGCCTGCAAGCCTTGCGGCATGAAGCTTTCAGCGAATTTGAAAAGAAAGGAATTCCCACCACACGCAATGAAGAATGGAAGTATACGCGCATCGGCGGCGTGATGAATAAGGAGTATAATTTTTCATTAAATGTAGTTTCTATTTCTGCGGAAGAATTAAATGCATATCGTTTACCGGGTTTTGAAAATGCGAATGAATTGGTTTTTGTAAATGGTTTTTATTCAGATTCCTTATCAAAAATAATTTCAGAAGGCCTGGTTGTTTTGCCTCTGGAAACAGCAGCCAATAATGAATATGAAAATATTGTAACTCAATATTTAGGGCATAGCAGAAAATATTTACAGGATGGTATCAATGCCATGAACACGGCAGTTTTGCAAGGCGGTGTTTTTGTTTTTTGCAAAAAAAGTATGGACACGGAACATCCGGTGTACATCTATAATATTATGGATGCGCGTTCCGCAAATGTTTTTTCACAGCCGCGCAGCCTGGTTTATTTATCACAACATGCACGCCTGCAAATTGTAGAAACATATATTACTATTGGGCAGTCAGAAAGTTTTACCAACCAGGTAATGGAAGTCGTGACCATGCAGGATGCGCAATTAGAATATTATAAAATTCAAAACGACAGTGCACAAACAAATGCCGTAAGCACAACACATATAATCCAGGCAGAGCGCGGCTATGCGCATGCAGTGACCATTTCACTGGATGGCGGAATTGTTCGGAATAATTTGAATTTTATTATGTCTGCCGACAATGGCGAATCGCACATGTATGGTTTATATTTTCAGCATGGAAATTCGCATATTGATAACCATACCATCGTGGATAATATTCGCCCGAATTGCCTGAGCAATCAATTGTATAAAGGCATCATGACGGGAAATTCAACAGGCGTATTTAATGGAAAAATTTACGTGCAACAAGCCGCGCAAAAAACAAATGCGTATCAATCGAATAAAAATATTTTGATGTCGGATACAGCAACTATTAATGCAAAACCTCAATTGGAAATTTTTGCGGATGATGTGAAATGTTCACATGGTTGCACAGTCGGCCGCCTCGATGAAGAAGGATTATTTTATTTACAATCACGCGGTATTCCAGAATCAAAAGCACGCGCATTATTGATACATGCTTTTGCCATGGATATTTTAGAACATATCCGCCCGGAACCTATTCGTAAATATGTAGATGAACTGATCTCAAAAAGATTAGACACAGATTTAATATGAGTGCGACTTCTACCATAGAAAAAAAATTGGACATTGCCGCGATTCGCGATTGCTTTCCCATACTTCAACGTGAAGTAAAAGGCAAGCCATTGATTTATTTTGATAATGCCGCGACTTCACAAAAACCACAAGTGGTGATTGATGCGCTTGCAAATTATTACGAAGATTTCAATGCGAATATTCACCGCGGTATTCATTCATTAGCCGAAGAAGCCACGGCTGCATTTGAAGATACACGCGATGCTGTACAAGCCTTTATTCATGCAGGTTTCCGCGAAGAAATTATTTTTACAAAAGGTACAACAGAAAGTATCAATTTAGTGGCCTATACCTGGGGCACAAAAAATATTCATGCAGGCGATGAGATCATTATTTCTACGATGGAACATCATTCGAATATTGTACCCTGGCAAATTTTATGTGAAGAAAAAAATGCGCTCCTGAAAATTATTGCGGTGAATGATGAGGGAGAATTAGACATTGAAGCGTATAAAAAATTATTATGCGATAAAACAAAATTGGTTTCCATTGTGCATGTGTCCAATGCACTGGGAACAATTAATCCTGTTGAAGAAATAATTGAATCCGCGCATGAAGTGGGCGCGATTGTTTTGGTTGATGGCGCTCAATCTGCCGTGCATTTGGATATTAATGTGCAGGAAATGAATTGCGACTTCTTTGCTTTTTCCATGCATAAATTATTTGGCCCGACAGGTGTCGGTATTTTATATGGCAAAAAAGATTTGCTTGAAAATATGCCGCCATTCCAGGGCGGCGGAGAAATGATCAAAGAAGTGCGTTTTGAAAAAACAACCTATGCAGCATTGCCGTATAAGTTTGAAGCGGGCACACCAAATATTGGAGATGTGATCGCCTGCAAAACTGCATTGGATTTTGTTCACGAAACAGGCAAAGAAAATATTCGTCAGCAGGAAAATGAGTTATTGAAATATGCAACTACTGAATTAAATAAAATTGATGGACTGCGCATTATTGGCACAGCCAAAAATAAAGTGAGTGTTGTATCATTTGTTATTGACAAAATACATCCGCAGGATATTGGTATATTGCTGGATAATGCAGGCGTAGCAGTACGTACAGGCCATCATTGCACACAACCACTGATGGACAGATTTGGAATTCCGGGAACAGTGCGTGCGTCTTTTTCGGTGTACAATACAAAAGAAGAAATTGATGCATTCATTATTGCGCTGAAGAAAGCGGTTAAAATGCTTTTATAAAAATGAGTGAAGAAAAAACCATATTGGAAATTGAAAATGAAATCATCGAAGATTTTTCATTGTTTGATTCATGGGATGAAAAATACGAATACATCATTGAGCTGGGAAAAAAATTGTCACCACTCAATCCAATTTATCGAACGGATGCACATAAAGTGAAAGGTTGCCAGTCAACAGTCTGGCTGGGTTCGGAATATAGAAATGGAAAAGTTTTTTTTGAAGCAGACAGTGACGCGATCATTGTAAAAGGTTTGATAAGTATGTTGATTCGAATTTTAAGCGGCCATACACCGGACGAGATTATTAATGCGCCATTGGATTGTATCAAAGTAATCGGCATGTCATCACATTTGGCTCAAACCCGAGCCAATGGCCTGCTTGCGATGGTGAAGCAAATGAAGAATGATGCATTGGCATATAAATTAAAAAATGAAATGAATGTGCAACATTCATAAGCATATAAATTTTTTAAAAATATTTTTAAAAAAAATTCAAATGATAGACGCGGAAACATTAAAAGAAAAAGTGTACGAAGTTTTGCAAACCGTATATGACCCCGAAATTCCGGTGAATATTTATGAGCTGGGCTTAATTTACCAGGTAGATATTTTACCTGTGAATAATGTACAGGTGCTCATGACTTTGACCGCGCCAAGTTGTCCTGCTGCGCAGTCATTACCGGTGGAAGTGGATGAAAAAATAAAAGAGATTGAAGGGGTAAATGATGTGCATGTTTCAGTAACCTGGAATCCGCCATGGGATAAAAGTATGATGTCTGAAGTGGCGCAACTTGAACTTGGATTTTTATAAAATATAATCAACCTTAAAAACTAAACGCATGAAAATAACAGCACAGGAAGAATATGGTTTGCGCATACTCCTTCGCATTGCAGGATGCAAAGCGGAAGAAGGAATGAGCATTCCGCAACTCAGTGAAGCGGAAGGGCTGGGCAGTCACTATGTGGCGAAACTCGCACGTACGCTGCGTTTGGCAGGATTCATCAATAGTACGCCCGGAAATAAAGGCGGTTATATTTTAGC